>NZ_BDHD01000524.1:0-838 GCF_054786075.1 Treponema sp. R6D11
GAGAAGGCGACCGCCATCGCCCACGGTGCGACGGGCAAGGGGAACGATCAGGTAAGGTTTGATCTTGGCATCATGGCGCTCGCACCCGACATTGAAATTATCGCCCCGTGGCGGACTTGGAAGCTTAAAAGCCGGGAAGATGAGATGAGGTATCTTGCCAGAAGAAAAATCCCCGCCCCCATGAAGAAAAAAAATTCCTACAGCATGGACGACAACCTTTGGCATATTTCCCACGAGGGGTTGGAGCTTGAAGACCCGGAGAACGAGCCGATGTACAAAAAAATGCTCTCCATTACGGTTCCGCCTGAAAAAGCGCCTAACAAGCCCGAATACGTGGAAATTGAATTTGAAAAGGGCGTTCCCATTTCTCTTAACGGAAAGAAAATGGAAGGGGTCGCCCTTATCAACCAGCTTAACAAAATCGGCGGCGCTAACGGTATCGGCATTGTAGACCTTGTTGAGAACAGGGTTGTCGGCATGAAGAGCCGAGGGGTGTACGAAACGCCGGGCGGTTCAATCCTCTACTACGCCCACGGCGAGCTTGAACACCTCTGTCTTGACAGGCAGACTTACTCTTTCAAACAGCAGGCCGCCCTTAAAATGGGCGAGCTTATCTACGGCGGCCTCTGGTTCACTCCGTTACGCGAAGCGATTTCCTCTTTTGTTGACAGCACCCAGCAGACGGTCAGCGGAAAAGTGCGGCTTAAACTTTACAAAGGTTCGATTAGCGCAGCGGGAGTTACGTCACCCTACTCGCTCTACAACACCAGTCTCGCAAGTTTTACTACGGGGGAATTGTTCAACCACGCCGATGCGAAGGGGTTTATCAAACTTTACC
>NZ_BDHD01000525.1:0-836 GCF_054786075.1 Treponema sp. R6D11
GGGCCGGGATGATTCCCAGCCGGCGGGGGGGGCTACTGCGCGGGCGAGGGCGCGGTTTTCGCCGCCCCGTCCCGCCAAAAAACGCGATATTTGGGCGGAAACTTCCGCCGGATCCCTCGGAAACCAGCCCGCGGGCAGTGAATATTCTCTTATTCTCATATATTTTCCTGTCTTACCGCCGATAATTATAGCAGGGAAATTAAAAGCCGTATATAATATGGAAATGTTAACAAAAAACAAAGCCGGTGAGACTTCAGTTATTGGCACCGTCGTTGCCGCAATATGTATCGTCGTATATCTTTTTTCTCTGGTTCAGGCGGCAGTCAGGCTTTATTTGAGCGTGGACAAACAAAAAATCCAGGCCGATTACGATTTTCAATCTTTGGGAAACATCGTCTCTTCCGCCGGTACGCGCGACTTTATGAACGATAAATTTATTAATTCGATAAACGACACCCTTGCGACAAGCAAAACGCTTGAAGCTGTAATCGTATTCGGCCCCAGCGTAGAATACGCTTTTGAGAAGCAAAGGGGCCACGTCATCACATGGATAAACAATACGCCGAGATTCCTTAACAAGTTTGGCGTTAACACAGAGGGGCTTTATAAATCGTTTCCTTTTGAAAGCTCTTTTAATGTCAGCATACAGGCCGCGGCGAGAATTTTTAATTATTCTGAAATAGGAAAAATATTAAAAGAAACTTTGATTTTTATCCTGATTGGCTTTACCCACGCCTTCTTCACCATGCTGCTGCAACTTCTGCTTGGCAGTACCGAGGAAGCCGTAGACGACGACTCGCCCTTAAAGCATGAATTCTCGCCCGTTGATATAAGAA
>NZ_BDHD01000526.1:0-834 GCF_054786075.1 Treponema sp. R6D11
ATCTCTTTCCGTCCGTATGTTTTGGAGAATAGTATCCATAATATACTTTGGAGATGTACAGATTTTTTCCAGAGAAATGGATTTTGGTTTGTTAATTTTATATAGATTAACGTATGAATATTCCCTTTGATACAGTACACCTGAATATTTCCCATGATACAGCGTACCTTCGTCGTCTAAATTATAACTACTAAAATAAATGTCATCTAGTTTCCAGTTGTTATCGTCCGAATCAACATAACTTATTTGCAGATCTTTTGACGAAAGATAAGTGGTTTGCGGCGAATATGGTAAACCGTGAAGAAGATACTCATTATTTGCCCCGCCAATGTATTCGGGCGCTTCTTTAAATAAAGTAGACAGGGAGTCTTCGTATTGTTTAGCCATCCCTTCTCGCAATAACCTGCTTATATTTGTGTGGGTATCTGGCAAAGAAACTTGTATTTCTGTTATCTTCCTTAATGTGTTCGCCATTATAAGATGATTGACATGTTGTTTTTCCCTGTACAAAAGAACCGAACGATCATCATTTAGAATAACATCCGCCGGAGTTGAATAAAGAATGTTTTCTCTGCGGGCGGTTATCAATGCAATTACTTTACCAATAGGGGTCACGAGAGGTCCGCCTGAATTTCCGGGATTGACATTGGCGGAACTTTTTAGCTCTTTCCAGCGGCCTGAATCTTCTTCGGGAATCTCACCCAAAACAAGACCGTCCCGTATTACGACGCCTTCACCGTAGGCGTTGCCTATACTAAAAACCGGATCGCCAATATTATATTTTCTTTCAAATTGAAAATATTTATCGAAGATTTTCCCTTTTACCGTAAAAAT
>NZ_BDHD01000527.1:0-834 GCF_054786075.1 Treponema sp. R6D11
CAAACGGCGAAAACTACAGTCAGGCAACTATTATCCGCCATTTAAATCCTGTAAGCGAAAAAATTCTTTCTGTGCGAAAACAAATTGCGGCTCTTGACGCAAGAATAGAAAAAACAATAAATGAATGGGACAATTTAAAGAAAGACGAGATTGGACTCTCTGTTCTTGAAGCCCAAATACGAAGATTTTTACAGCAGGAGCAACCATAACAATGTCAAAAAAAGAAGAAAAAAAGAAAGATAAAGCGGAAGTAGTTGTTCTTGGCAAATCGACAAATTTTACAGGGATACTTAAATTTGCCGCAAGATTGCGTATTCAAGGAATTTTTAAAGGAACAATAGAAGCAACCGGAGATTTAATTGTTGATAAAGATGCCGTTGTGGACGCGGATCACATAATAGTAAATTCTCTCACCGTATACGGAAGTATTTCCGGAACAATACATGCGGCGGATAAAGTTGATATGATGAGCGGAGCAAAAGTTCAAGGCGATATAAACGCCGCAAGACTAAGAATAGCGGACGGGGTTCATTTTGAAGGTAAATGTAAAATGACTAACATAGAAAAAGACATAGAGATTTTCCATCGTCCAACGGAAGAAATAAAAGCCGATTTACAACGAAGCAATGCCAGAGCGTAACGAGAATGAACAATTAATTAAACAAGCCGAACAAAAAGCGGCTTGCTTGATAGAAAAACTAAAAACTGTTTCACAAAAACTGGTTTTAGCCGAATCTTGTACCGGCGGGTTGATTTCGTCGTTGTTGGCGGAAGTGCCGGGAGCGTCTGTTGTCTTGTGGGGTTCTTTTGTTTGCTACACAAAAGAGGCAAAAG
>NZ_BDHD01000528.1:0-723 GCF_054786075.1 Treponema sp. R6D11
GCTATTTTAAGAACTTCTTTATCAAGTTTTGAAAGAAAATTTTCCGCAGCCCTAGGCGATTCCAGAGTATTGGCTATGTAGCCTACAATATCCTTTAAATCATCCAGCGCCAGAGGAAGGTAATGGATTTTATACATTTGTCGGACTTTTCCTGCGTGTTTTTTTTCCTGTTATTTTTTTTCGCAGTTCGGTCATTACTTCATCATGGGTATAACGTTTTTTTACCGATGCGGCCTGATATTCCGCTTCTTTTAGTTTAAGATAAATTTCAGACTCAAAAAGATTCTGTTCATAAGCCGCCAGACTCATCACAACCATATCACCACGGCCATTTTTAGTTAAAAAAACCGGCGTATTGGTCTCATGCACCGACCGTGATATATCGCTGAATTTGTTTCTAAGGTCGGAAACAGGACGAATTTTAGGTATTGTAGGCATAGAACCCTCCTAGAAAATGTTATCATAATTATAGCCATTATTGTGCTAAGTGTCAATAGGAATATCTTCCGGTTACTTTGCTTTTTTCTCCAAATCTTCCATTTCTTTCAGGGTGGTCACAATTTGTGTCTACCTCTGAATCCTTGCCGATCCCCCCTTCGCAAACACCTCAACCTGCTCAAGCAGGTTTTATAATCCGTTTAGGTAGAGGGTTAACTTTATATATCATTTGGTCAAAAATCCTATTGACATTATAATTATATTATAATTATAATATAATTATGA
>NZ_BDHD01000529.1:0-832 GCF_054786075.1 Treponema sp. R6D11
CCGGCGCTGGTGGCCCTTAACCAGGCTAAAATCCCTATAATTAACTTTGACGCGGAAGTAAAGGACATAGATTTGGTAACCGCTTACGTCGGTTCGGACAACAGAAACGCCGGGTACGTCTGCGGCGTAGACATGGTAAAACGTTTCCCCAACGGCGGTCCCATTGCCGTCTTTGACAGTCCGTCTATGCGTTCGCTTCGAGACCGTATCGACGGCTTTAACGCCGCCATCGCCGGACATGGTTTTACCGTGGTGTTTCTTAGGGGCGCGCTCGGCACTTCTCCTTTGGCGCAGAAGCATACCGAAGAAATGCTCAAGTCCAATCCCGAGGTAGTTGCCATCATGGGCGGCAACGACCCGACGGCGCTCGGCGCTTATGCGGCATGCCAGGCGGCGGGCCGCACCAACATTCTCATATACGGCGTAGACGGCTCCCCGCTGGTCAAAGCCGAAATAGCCAAGGGCGGGCAGTTTATGGGCTCCGGAGCGCAAAGCCCAATCTCAATAGCGAAGGAATCGGTCGTGGTCGCGTATAAGATTCTGAACAGGCAGTCTTACGAAAAGCGAATTCCGGTTAGAACATTCATGATCAACCAGGACAACATTTACCAGTACGACATCGACGGCTGGCAATAATTTCCAAGTTCTCACTAATCCTTACAATATTTTTTTATAATATCCGCAACTTTCTCAGATTCGCTGTGCAACAAATGTTCGGTAACGATGTTATGCAGTCCTTTTGTTGAACGGGACCATGTTTTTTCCCGCAACTCGCCTAGCGCAGTTTTTGCGGCTTTTTTATCGTAGGGCGTGCAGGGGTCCTGAATAATAA
>NZ_BDHD01000530.1:0-832 GCF_054786075.1 Treponema sp. R6D11
GTCTTTTAAATGCCTGTTTAATTCTTCCGCAAGTGTAAGGCGGGTTTCGCGCATTTTTATTTGTTCAAATAACGCGCGGTTACGCAAGACAGCGTTAATGCGCGCGAGAACTTCGGTAAAATTAAAAGGTTTTGTTATATAGTCATCAACGCCCGCGTCAAAGCCGGCGACTTTATCTTTTACGTCGTCTAACGCAGATAACATGATGATGGAAATTTCTTTAAAGCTAGGATCGTTTTTTAGAATCTTTGTTATTTCTCTGCCTGTCATTCCCGGCATTATATTATCAAGAATAATTAAATCGGGCAGGAATTTTTTTACTTTATCCAGAACTTCAGAGCCATTATCGCACTTTTCAACTACAAAGCCCAGCTTGGACAGCATCACTTCAAAGAAATCAAGATTGATATTTTCGTCATAAGCGATTAATATTTTTTTTCTGGCATTCATTGTTTTATTGTACACCATACCGCTTTACAGATCAATAAGGCGGCTGCCATAAAAACAAGGAAAATTGCCAGATAATCGCCGTAAAGCGTGTAAAATGCGGTCTTTTTTACAAGCGGAACCGCTACATTTAGGGCGATTTCCGTGAATGGGGCAGCCATTGCCGTTACCCTGCCGTTGGGGTCTATGGCGCAGGTTTGCCCCGATGAAGTTGCTCTAACCATGGGGCGGTAGTTTTCCGCCGCCCTAAAGACCGCCATAGCAAGGTGCTGGTACTGTGATGGTAGGCTGTTTGACCATGCGTCGTTTGAGAGATTTACAAGCACGTCTGCTCCTAGCTGTACAAATCTTTTGGACAAATAGCCGAAAGTGTCTTCAAAGCAGA
>NZ_BDHD01000531.1:0-829 GCF_054786075.1 Treponema sp. R6D11
ATTGTGAGTTGGAGGCTTAATGTTAGGCACATCATACTCAATTATTTTACAATTGGGAGTGTTGACCATTATATCATCTGGCAAGACGCCGTTGCTGAAATATTTTACGAAAGCTCGAGCCACCCCTCCGTGTGCGACGATTAGGACAGTTTTATCTCTATGGTTTTTCTTTATAGAATCAATAAAATCCGATACTCTTGTATATACGTCTGCCCTTGTTTCTCCATCGGGGATTGAGATGCCGCTGTCTGTGTTTCTTCTTAGCCCTAAGCTATCTGCTTCTTCATATGCGAGACCTTCGTATATTCCGTAATTGCGTTCTATAATACGCGGTTCGACTACCGTTTCCCAAGCTCTGCTACCTTTTAAAATAGCTTCGGTTTCTAGCGTTCTTTTCAATGGCGAGACAAAGGCTATATCTATATTGTGTGCCTTTAGTTCCTCGCTCGCCTTTAGCGCTTGTGCGCGACCGTTTTCATTTAGAGGAATGTTTGAGCGGCCTTGCAGCCTTCTTTGGGCATTCCAATCTGTTTCGCCATGGCGGATAAATAGAATTTTCATATTTTTAAAATCTCCTAACCAAAATATTTTTGCGCCTTTTCTGTCGCCATTCTTCCGCGCGGTGTGCGATTTAGGAAACCGCGCTGGAGGAGATACGGCTCGTAGACATCCTCGATTGTTGAACTGTCTTCGCCGATCGTAGCAGCGAGAGTGTCTAAACCGACGGGACCGCATGAGTATGTTTTAATAATTGCTTCCATCATGTCGGCATCTATTTTATCAAATCCCATTTTATCGATTTCTAATTTATTCAAAGCATTATCGGCGA
>NZ_BDHD01000532.1:0-828 GCF_054786075.1 Treponema sp. R6D11
CGCAGTTACCAACAAACGGGTGGTAATCGTTCCAATTCCCCCCAATGAAAAGAACTTTCCTGTGGAATCGTTTTATTACTCAAAGATAACGGCAATACAAGCCGTAGCAAATCCCGATTATAAAAAAGCCGAATTATGGATAAGCGAAAGCGGTAATTTACACGAACTGGTTTTTTTCTCGAATTTAAGTTATGTGAAAGCATACAAAGACGTGGCGGATAAAATTAAGTCTGGGAAATCCGGCGAATGGTTGGAAAAAGTCGCTTCTGATAATAGCGAGGAATTCAGAAAAAATATGTTACCTTCCATGAAGACGGCTTTCAAAACTTCTGATATGGAACATATCCAAAAACGTGATTTTCTTGCGGCTTATATTGAACTGCCTTGGGAGTATTACAAGAAAAATAACAAGTAATAATGAGTGGCACATTGTGCCAAACCTACGCCTGACCATAAATAAAAACAGCCATTGGCGAAACAGGCGTAGTAATTGATAAAAGCGTTCATGCCGCTTAATGCATGAAAGGAGAATTTTATGAGTGATGTAAGTTACAATGACAAATTGGAAGATGTTTACTACAACTTAAAACGGACAGTCAAGTTTTTTTTCATAGGGTGGCTTATGGTCTGTTGCGGTTTTTTATTGTCGATGCGAATGCATGGAACACTTTTAGAGACAGTGCTATCGATTGTGTTTATGGTTGTCGGTTGTTTTGGTTTTGCTATAATGGCATGGCCTATTTTGTCGTTTGTTATGGGAGGAGGCGCACTTTCCAAGGCGATGTCGCCGTCATACGAAGTTGTTACGACATACAAAGACGGCAGAAA
>NZ_BDHD01000533.1:0-827 GCF_054786075.1 Treponema sp. R6D11
ATGTAGAAGTTATCGATAAACGAACCGGTAAAACAACGACAAGCAGACCGATAAAAGTTACTGTGAATATAATATATAATATTATTATTGACATAAGCGGTAATGTGTTAGGCGATATTGTAACAGCGTCGCCTGATTCCGGTATTGCAGGTGATACTGTTACATTTACATACACAGTTGCGAATACTATGCCAAAAAACTTGCTGAATTTTGACGGCGTTAACGCAACAATCAATCCCGTAAACAACGCGGGAAATGGGACTAGAACATACGTCATAAATGCGGGTGGACGCTTCAGAGAGGACTATTACCATTACCGCCGTATTTGAACATACCAATCTGACATCTGCCCCAATCGCATTTACCACTACAGGGCATATAAATAAAACCTACGGCGACGCAGCTTTTACCAACGCTATTGTCGCGGGATACTTAGGTAGCGGAGCAATTACCTATTCTAGCGAAAATCCAACTGTAGCTACAGTGAGCAGTTCGGGGCAAGTTACAATTCTAAAAGCAGGTTCCACTGTTATTACCGCCGAAAAAGCGGCTGACGCTGTATACGCGCACGCGCAAGCGGAATACACATTAGCGGTTAACCACAAACAGGTTACTATTACCGGACTGTCGGCGGAGAACAAGCAGTATGACGGCACGACAACGGCAACCGTAACAGGCGCGGCGGCAATCAGCGGTACAATAGCAGGTGATGATGTAAGTGTTGTTACCGGAACCGCCTCATTTGAAAGCGCGACAGCAGGTAGCGGCAAGACTGTTACCTTTAGCGGTTGGTCGCTGACAGGAGCGGACGCGGGTAGTTATACATT
>NZ_BDHD01000534.1:0-825 GCF_054786075.1 Treponema sp. R6D11
CCCCCATCTTGCGACGGTTACGGTAATAGGCCTTCCCCTGCTCGCCATTTTTATCTGGACGATAAAACCCGCGCAGCGCAGGGCTTGGCAGGCGGTTTCAAACAAAGGTTCGAACATTAACGCCTACATTCAGGAATCCATAGACGGGGTAAAGGTTACTCAGGCCTTTGACAGGCAGAATCAAAATCTTGAAATAATGAACGATCTCGCCGACCAGCGCAACCACGTGTGGATGAAGGCGATTTACATTTCCAATACGGTATGGTTTTCAACGGAATCCATAAGCCAGCTTGTCTGGTCTTTCGTGTACATAATGGGCGTTTACTGGATGAACCCGATGGCAAGTTTCGGCATGCTGCTTGTTATGGGAAACTACGCGTGGCGCTTCTGGCAGCCGATCATTAACCTCGCAAATATATACAACACTTTTATTACCGCAATGTCGTACCTAGACAGAATTTTTGACACTATAGCGGAACCAATAACGATTAAGGACATTCCCAACGCGGTCGAATTTCCTTTTATGCGCGGACACGTCGATTTTAAGAACGTAAGCTTCAGTTACGACGGGGAGCGCAAGGTACTGAACAACGTGAGCTTTAGCGGCCGTCCGGGAGAAAGCATAGCCATCGTAGGGCCCACCGGAGCCGGAAAAACCACAATTGTAAACCTGCTTTCGCGCTTCTACAACATTGATGAAGGAGAGGTTTTAATCGACGGCCAGGACATAATGAAGGTTACCCTACATTCGCTAAGAAGCCAGATGGGGATAATGCTTCAGGACAGTTTCCTGTTCACGGGAACGATAGCCGACAACATCCGTTA
>NZ_BDHD01000535.1:0-824 GCF_054786075.1 Treponema sp. R6D11
ATCTTTAGCACTGTGAATTGACAAGTCTCCGGCGGCAGACTCTTCCAAAAATGAGCCTGTTCCTGCGGAGCAAGCTTCGTTCATGGCGTAATCAATAGGCACGCCGTTTTTAAGAAGAACATACTTTGCGTCCTGTCCGCCAATCTCAAAAATTGTTTCTACTTCTTTATCGAAGTATGTCGTGCCGACAGAGTGAGCTATAATTTCGTTGTATACGCCCGGAGTTTCCAAAAACACGCCGAGTATTTCACGGCTTGAGCCTGTTGTGGAAACAAGGCAAATATCAATTTTTTTATCGCCTGTGTCGGCGATTATTTTTTCCTGAATAATGGAAAGACATTCTTTAAGCGCTTTAACAGGATCGCCGTGAGTGCGTCCGTAATGGCTTGCTGTAATTTCAAAACTGTCAATGTCAACAAGACACGCTTTAGTTGTGGTAGAACCGCCGTCAACGCCAAGAATATATTTGCGTCCGGCTTGCACTTTGCCGTCTGTTTTTTCAAAAACTTTTACTTTGTCCTTCCAATCACGTAACGCTTCCAACGAGCCAAAGCGGACATCGTTTGCTCTAAGCAAATTGTCGGCGGAAGGCAGTTTACTCCCAGCTTGCAACGCCATAACAGCGGCTCCCAACGCCTCAAAAACAGGGGCAGTGTCGGGAATGATAAATTCAATATTGGGGGCTTTCTCTCGGATAAAACGGATAATGTGGCGGTTAAGAGTGATGCCACCTGTAAGCGCTACCCTGCCCGATGTTACCTTCGCACGTTTTAAGAAGTCGATAACTTTAACAGCCATTACGTCGGAAAGCGACAGTACAATAT
>NZ_BDHD01000536.1:0-824 GCF_054786075.1 Treponema sp. R6D11
TTAGAAATGTCGTTTAACGTTGTATCTTTACCGTCACCGTTAGCGCCAATTATTGTTATTATTTCCCCTTTGGTGACTTCAAAGGAGACGCCCCTTAGGGCGCATATAGCGCCGTAATTAACGACGAGGTTTTCAACTTTTAACAGGGTTTCAGCCATCGGCGGCCTCCGACCCTAGATACGCCTTTATCACGGCGGGATTCTTCTGAATCTCTTCAGGCGAGCCAGAGGCGATAGTCCTTCCGTAATCCAGAACGATAATCCGCTCGCATATTCCCATTACCAGCCTCATGTCGTGCTCTATCAAAAGAATTGTCAGGTGAAATTCATTCCTGATAAATTTTATTATCTTCATCAGTTCTTCCGTTTCCTGGGGGTTCATTCCGGCGGCGGGCTCGTCCAATAAAAGAAGGCAGGGATTCGACGCCAACGCGCGGGCGATCTCCAGCCTGCGCTGTTCCCCGTAGGGAAGGTTACGCGCAAGTTCGTCTTTCTTTTTTTCAATCTTAAAAAGGGAAAGCAATTCATGCGCCTGCGCGCGCATGCGCTCCTCGTCAATACGGAAACGCCTTAAACGGAACAGGGCATCCAAGGGGCCGCTTGTTCTTCCCGAATGTAGGGCGATACGGATATTATCTTCGACCGAAAGATCGGAAAACAGGCGTATGTTCTGAAAAGTCCTCGCAAGACCTATCCTGTTAAGCGTCGCCGGGTTCAGTTTTTTTACAAGGAAGGAGACGCCGCCTTTATCGCGGAATTCAATCTCGCCTCCGGTCGGCGTGTAGATTCCAGAAAGCATATTGAATACCGTCGTTTTGCCCGCTC
>NZ_BDHD01000537.1:0-820 GCF_054786075.1 Treponema sp. R6D11
ACACAAAACAAGAAAGAAAAACCAAAACACCTGTGAGACCACGCCCCCTGCACGAGGCAGCCCTTCACCCCCCACCCTATGCCCCGACAGTCCCCCCCCAATTCCAAAACCACCCCCCCCGCCCCCCCGGGGCCCTAAAACCGAGAGGGCCACCCGCCCGAGCCGGCCCCCGCCGCCCCCGGACAGGCGGCGCGTTATTCGATAAGCGTGAACGGCTCCAACTACGACGTTGTTGTCGCTCCCGCCGGAACTGTGGCCGCCGTTCCAGCCGCTTCCACGTCTGCGGCTCCTGCGGCAGCGCCCACTTCTGGCGGCGCGACAATTCCCGCGCCAGTAGCGGGAACGATACTCCGCTACGTCGCCTCCGAAGGCGCCAATGTAAAATCGGGCGACACCGTGTTAATTATCGAGTCCATGAAAATGGAACTGGAAATAAAGGCGACGGCCGACGGTCCCATTCACTTCCTTGTTCCCACGGGAACGCAGGTGGCGTCCCAACAGCCGGTCGCGCAAATCGGCGGCGGCGCTCCTTCTGCGGCTCCCGCACCTGCGGCGGCCCCGGCGCAAGCGGCTCCCGCCGCCGCTCCTTCAAGCGGAAAAGGCGTCGTAATCCCCGCGCCCGTAGCGGGAACCGTACTGCGCCATGCGGTAGCTGAAGGCGCGAGCGTCTCTGCGGGGGACAATGTGGTCATAATCGAGTCCATGAAAATGGAGTTGGAAATAAAGTCAACTTCGTCAGGAAAAGTTCACTTCCTTGTTCCCACGGGAACACAGGTCGCGTCCCAACAGCCCATTGCAGAGATCATATAAGGAAAGAAAG
>NZ_BDHD01000538.1:0-709 GCF_054786075.1 Treponema sp. R6D11
TACGGTAATTTCCATTACCGCAATACTTTCATCTTCCATTAAGCGTAGACGCGAAATAGATACAGGATCGTCTTCCGAAATTCCTACTTCATCGGCAATGGAACCGCGTACTACGCGGTTTACCCTAAAACTGGAAGAAAAAACACTGCTTTGTAAAGGAGTAAGAACCATGCCAAACAAGGGAGCGACAATTCGATCCTTCTTGTCAATTTTTGCCGCGTCAAGAAGCGGCAACTCAGGGCGCGGGACTGTCATTATAATTTTCTTTTTTGTTTCTTCTGTTTTTTTATCAAAAATTTCCAACGCGATAAGTTCCCCTGGACCGCACATAAAAACAGCGCCCTGCAAGGCTGGAATAAGTCCTCCTTCCGCGGCGGTTATTTTCTTTCCATTGATTGTCTTTATAAAAAAGCCCTCGTCTACTTTATGTAAATAAGCCGGCGTATTTGGGGCGGTATAAATTATTTCCGCTTCTGAATTTATTTCGCATAACGTCATTCCAAGCCATGGACGCTGAGATCTTCCTCCTTTTATCATCATAGGTAAAGCCGATGTCAGCGTTTCGGCAGGAACGGCAAAATTCAACCCTTGATACTGATCTATTCCCGCGAAAACTATCCCTACAAGCCGCCCTTCATTATCCACTACAGGACCGCCTGAATTGCCGTGATTAACTGCGGCATCTATTTGAATAACGTCTCCAATCTGC
>NZ_BDHD01000539.1:0-705 GCF_054786075.1 Treponema sp. R6D11
GGCGGATTTTTCTACAACAACGGAACTTATAAATATTTTTGCTTATTTTCTCCCCGCGTCAATACTAATCTGGCGTTTGATTTTTAAAGCGCAAACAATGGAAATATGGGCTGTAAAGCCGGGTAAAAAAGACCTTTTAGCCTTTATTATTACATTCCCCTGTCTGTTAATTACAGGGTTTTTTGCAACGATAATAGGCTCGTATATCAGCGGAACAGCCGAAAATATAACGCTTAATTTGCCCTCTACAACCACAGAATGGGCATTACTATCCATTACATGCCTTTTATCCGCCTACCTTGAGGAAAGTTATTTCCGTTTTTATCTGTTATCAAAAAGAGAGGAATTTAATCTGAACGCCGCGTCCGCATTGGCGCTTTCCGTAATTTTGTTTTCTATTTGCCATATTTACGAAGGACCTTGGGGGTTTTTAAACGCGGTTATTTCCGGTACGATTCTTGGCTTTGTTTTTTTACGATACAATTCATTCCACGGTATCGCTATAGCGCATACCATGTATAATATTTCAGTTTATATTATTTCCAAATTTACTATTTAAAATTGATAACTGATTCCAAGCAATGGACAAAAGAAGCCGCTTGAAGGATAATCGTTTTTCTCCGGATCTCCGAATACATGCAGAAAATTAAAGCCCAATTCAAGTAAAAGATGTTTCTTTATAAGAAAATAAATAGAAGCGCCCAT
>NZ_BDHD01000540.1:0-814 GCF_054786075.1 Treponema sp. R6D11
GTTGAAATCGGCGCGTATGTCGGTTCTTGGCAATCTATAAGAAGGAAGCAGGAAGATTTGCGGAAACAAAGCACGCAAGCGTCGGACAATATTTTGAAAGCGCGGATGAGCCTAACTGGGGCCTATATCAATTCTAACTTGAGTATAAAAGATTTTTGTAAAGCCTATAAAGTGCCGATTGAAAACTTTTGGAAAATGATTGAGCGAATAAAAAAGGACGCGTCTCGAGAGCTTTCGCATAAGCTCGTGCTGGCAGCCGAGAGAAAAGCGTTTGTGAATAAAGAAAAGCTAGATGTGGGGCTAGAGAAACTTATTGATGATTTAGCTCAAGGGGTTTTGCGCCCTGACGGGCAGAGGACGCCGTTTAACACGCTTGATTATTTCCGTTTTAAGGCGGAACATAATCTATCTCCATCGGATGATATTTTAACGAGAATCAGGCAGGCGGCGCACGGCAAGAGGTTGCCATGGGACAGTTATGTGCATTTTAAAAAAATGGACGAGGGCAACATATTCCTCGCGCTTTCGCCTAAAGAGGTTTATCTGTCTATGAAGTATTATACGCAGGTGCCGGTGTCGCCTGACTTTCCTACGGGTTATAAGATATGGCCAATGGAAGATAACAAATTGGCTTTAGAATATCTTGAAAAAAATAACATCGCAATAAATGATGCGACCTTTGGCAGAGCTGTGGAATATTATAGAAGTTACGGCGAGATGCCAAAAGATATCGCGAGCAGTATACCGGTTACAGAGCCTTTGCGCAAACAGGTGGCTGAAGCTATGAACGTGCTAAAAAAAGATACATTATTTG
>NZ_BDHD01000541.1:0-814 GCF_054786075.1 Treponema sp. R6D11
GAATTAAAAAAAAGATTGTTACCTGCGTCCTATTCACATTTTCATTTTACCGCAAACAGAAACCGCCCTCAATACCCGTCAGTCAATTTTCCGTTCTCCCTAAAGCTCCACCACGAGGTTTCAGAAAAAATGATGTGGTCTATAAAATGAAGCCCCAAAATTTTCGCCGCATCTTGAAGCCGATCCGTTATATCGTCATCTTCAGGGGAACTTACAAGCTGTCCCGACGGGTGGTTATGTGCAACGCAAAAAGCCGCCGCCCTGTCCTGAATCAAGTCGGCGAATACTTCCCGCGGGTGGACAATTGTTTTGTTTACAAGCCCGATGGTAACAACTCGCACCGCAAGCACCTCGTGAGCGCCGTTCAGGGAAAGACTGATAAACCTCTCCTGTTTGCGGTCGGCATAGTGCCGCACAAGCGTATAAATATCGACAGGTTTTTTAATCCGCATGGAAAAAGAGCCATAGCGTCTCCTTCCAAATTCCAACATTGCGGCAACAGCGCAAGCCTTAGATTGCCCGATCCCAGACAAAGAGGAAATTTCTTCTACGGAAGGAATATCCTTATTGTCGTCCAAAAAGCCGAGTAACTCTCCGGCAAGCGCTTTTACGTCTTTTCCCTGAATACCGGTATTCAGAAGGATAGCCAATAGTTCGCTGTCCGAAAGAGAAGCCGGACCGCCCGACAATAGTTTTTCCCGTGGTCGCATCTCAAGCGGCACACTGGAAAAAGCGTTTTTTTCGTTGTGTTTTTTC
Organism: Treponema sp. R6D11; assembly: GCF_054786075.1. Taxonomy (NCBI): domain Bacteria; kingdom Pseudomonadati; phylum Spirochaetota; class Spirochaetia; order Treponematales; family Treponemataceae; genus Treponema; species Treponema sp. R6D11. The sequence goes on from NZ_BDHD01000541.1 coordinate 757, forward strand.
ATAACTCTATATGGGTGCGTCGGTGCGTGGCTCTTGACTGAATTATAAGAAATTTGAT
>NZ_BDHD01000542.1:0-812 GCF_054786075.1 Treponema sp. R6D11
AGCGTAACCGACACCAGTTTTGCCTAGTGTACCCTAACCGCCGACCACCGCTATATATGGGGTAGGTCGGCTTTTTTTTTTAAAACAAAAATTCTTTTCGCTAAAGTCATGCAAAAACGCATATCCGCACATATATATAGGTATGAAAATACTTTTTGGGGAAGGTTTAAAAAGAGTTTTTCACATTTACTTTAAGGCGGTTATGTATTATGATGGTATTTGAGTGGGATTCTGAAAAAGAACGAGAAAATTTTGAAACACATGGTGTCCATTTTGAAACGGCTGAACAGGTCTTTTTTGACCCTTTCCGCATGGAACGCCATGATGATGATTCAAGCGAGGAAGAAGAACGATGGCAAACAATGGGCTTTTTCAATGAAGTATTGTTTGTGGTCTATACAGAGCGAGGAGATGTTATCCGAATAATATCGGCTAGGGTGGCAGAACCTTTTGAAAGGAGGATATATCATGGCGATGGTGAAGCATACGGCTGGCAAAGAGTTAACACCTGAAAAACAAGCGGCTATGAAAGCGGAAGTAGAGGCGGCGGCTCGCCGTCCCTATGTATATGACCCTGATTCGCCTTTGCTTACAGAAAAACAACTTTCCGAATTCCACCCGGTAAACTTTAATAGTATGGAAGAACGAGCGCAAGCCATGCAGAATCAAGAAACTGTTGTCCACGCAGACGTATCCGCTCCCGCAATTTGACATTTTCCCTACATTTTTGTATACGCACTGGTAACAGAGGTAACGCAGCGTAACCGACACCAGTTTTGCCTAGTGTACCCTAACCGCCGACCACCGCTATA
>NZ_BDHD01000543.1:0-811 GCF_054786075.1 Treponema sp. R6D11
ATCGGACATATTGGAGTATTTCTCTGTTTTTGCTTGCGCAGATGAAATAAAAAACGGACAGCCGGCGCCGGATGTTTTTCTTCTTGCCGTAAAAAAATTGGGGCTGGAAGCAAAAGATTGTATTGGTTTTGAAGACTCACCTGCCGGGTTGCAAGGACTTCATTCCATCTGCGCAAGCAAAAACAGAGAAATACTCCAATATGTCCGATTTAGACAGTTTGTCTTTGGCTCGTTGGATAGTTGCCGATGTTGCTACGGCTAATGGTATATTTAATTGTTTTAATTTATTCAAAATTGACAATACGCCAGGGCGTAACGGGAAACCTGTTTTATTTAATAATTCATTTTCTTTTTCTTTTACAATTTTAAATAGTTTATCAAAAGGAAAATCCATTCCGTATTTATTAAAATAAGCTTTTTTATTATCCTCTTTAGAAATGCCAATACAAGTGAATAAAAAACTTTCTTCTATTGGAAGTTCCATTTGACGACATGCTTCGATAATTAATTTTACATTTATGCGCTCTGAATCCAATAAAGTCCCGTCCATATCAAAAATTGCGCCTTTAGGGAGTAAATCTATTTTATTCGCTGGATTGTTATTTTTAAGGTTATACATAATTATCTATACTATTTTTTTATCCATACCTTTGGACATATTTATTCAACACTTCATTTATCATTGTTTGGTATTTTACATTATTTTTTCGAGCATATTTTTTAAAGAAATCAACACTTCCGGTGTTTAATGTTATTGTTATTTTTACTTTAGGCTCTTTTCTAACCAATTTTTCAGGAGAAGGTAAAAAAT
>NZ_BDHD01000544.1:0-811 GCF_054786075.1 Treponema sp. R6D11
ATTCGATAGCAACCGAAAAAAAGAAAAAAAAAAACTTTTTCTCACAATTTTTTCAATATCCTCGGAAAAACGCCGTTTGTCATCGACAGCGGTTTTTTTATACATAAATCAATTTTTTGAAAGGAGTATTCTATGAAAAACATTTTCAAAGTTTTAGCAATTATCGCGCTTGTAGCGGTAATCGGGTTTTTAATGGCTTGTACTGACGGAGATGACGGTGGCGGTAGCAGTCAAGAACCTATCACTTATACCGGCGACAGCATTGCTGACTTTGCAATATGGTTAGCCGCTCAACCAGCCAATACGAAAACAAGACCATACATCGTCAATCTGAACGTGAGCGATTTAGGCGGTGATTCCTACATAGATGATGATGATTACACAGACGATGAATACACAAATGTAAGCCTCGTATATGTGCTTAGACAAAACCATACCAAATACGTCAACCTTGACTTTTCGGGCAGTACATTTGCCAGCATTGATGGGTTGTTGTATTGTACCAGCCTTACCAGTGTTACCATACCCTCAAGCGTTACCAGCATTGGGAAATGTGCTTTTTCCGTTTGCACCAGCCTTACCAGCGTTACCATACCGGACAGCGTTATCAGCATTGGGGATGGTGCTTTTTTCGGTTGCACCAGCCTTACCAGTATAACCATACCATCACGCGTTACCAGCATTGGGGTTGTTGCTTTTTCTGTTTGCGACAGCCTTACCGCAATAAATGTTAACGCCGCTAATACAGAATACAGTTCACAGGACGGCGTACTGTATAACAAAGACAAAACTACTTTACTTGAATATCCGG
>NZ_BDHD01000545.1:0-807 GCF_054786075.1 Treponema sp. R6D11
GTATATTGTTAAATCTTACTTTTTCGTTGAAAAATCGCGGTTTTTTGGAAAAAATCATGAACATTGTTAATAATATTATGTTTTGCTTTGTTTTGTCAAGATTTTTTCCACCCTACTTAACAAATCGGCCGAGTCAAAGGGTTTTTTGATGTAATCAACCGCCCCAATTTCCTGCGCTTTTTTCATGTCGTTCGGATCGCCTGAAGACGTAAATAACGCTATCGGGGTATCGTGAAGTTCGCCTATCGCCTTTATCCTGCTGTATGTGTTCCACCCGTCCATGTCCGGCATTATTAAGTCCAGTAATATTAATTGGGGAACAAGCCCCTGATAGAACAGGTCAAGTGCCTCTTTACCAGAAAGGGCCGTATGTATGTCGTATTTTGTCTGCAATACCGCTTCCACCATATCCAGATGGATACTGTCGTCGTCTACCAGAAGAATTTTTGGTTTTTCATTGCCGGTAGTATTGTTAAATTTATCAGTTTCAAGTTTTAAGGATTCAAAGTTTCTGTTGTTGTTCAAGCTCATATCATTTACATGGTTTACGGAGATTTTTATCTGGTTAATGCCAGTAAGAATCTCGTTCATGCCTTCTACCGCGTCTTGGCTTATTTTTATAAATTCGTTCGTGTCATTTACCAGAGTTGTGCCCGATTCCGTCATGTCATTGGATCCTTGTTTAACCGAGGCGGTTATGTCCCGCAGGCGGCCTATGGAATCCAGTATTTGCCTTCCGCCCACTTCCTGTTCTTCCATCGCGTTGCGGATGTTTTCTTCATGCACAGAGACCGTCTTTACGCTTGT
>NZ_BDHD01000546.1:0-806 GCF_054786075.1 Treponema sp. R6D11
TGTTATCGCATAAAGTTAATATAGTTTCCTCGAAAAATTCGTCGGTCTGCAACAGCAGGTATCGGTTTTTAAGAGTGTATTGTAATATAGTTTACTCGAAAAATTGGTCGGTCTGCAACTGCTGGTACAGGTGTGTCGACGGTTGATCCAATATAGTTTACTCGAAAAATTGGTCGGTCTGCAACCGTTTCACCATTGTCCCCGTCTCCACCTACAATATAGTTTACTCGAAAAATTGGTCGGTCTGCAACTATAGGGTTCGCCATTATGGCGGCGTTAAAATATAGTTTACTCGAAAAATTGGTCGGTCTGCAACAAAATTTTGACAATAACCCACAAATAAAAAATATAGTTTACTCGAAAAATTGGTCGGTCTGCAACGTCAAATATTCTGTCGTTTAATTCTTTTAGAATATAGTTTACTCGAAAAATTGGTCGGTCTGCAACCAGACCGATTGAAGCAATACGCCGACGTTTAATATAGTTTACTCGAAAAATTGGTCGGTCTGCAACACAGTGCTGAGGTTAATGCTATTTTTGACTAATATAGTTTACTCGAAAAATTGGTCGGTCTGCAACGAGCAGGATCAACAAGAGAGCAAAGAGGATAATATAGTTTACTCGAAAAATTGGTCGGTCTGCAACCATGCTTTTAGAACTGGAAGAAAATCAGTTAATATAGTTTACTCGAAAAATTGGTCGGTCTGCAACTAACATGACGTTTGCTCCGAATCTTAGATAAATATAGTTTACTCGAAAAATTGGTCGGTCTGCAACCAACCATAATATTTTCCGATTGCGTTCAT
>NZ_BDHD01000547.1:0-800 GCF_054786075.1 Treponema sp. R6D11
AAATATGTCGCATCACAATCTCCTTCAAGTCATTGAACAAGTGCGCGAACCGCCCGAATGCAAGCCTTCGCAAAACGTCGGAAGGGGCTGCGAGATCTGGTGCTGCGCAACTGAATGAGCTGGTAGCTGTCCCTTACCGGAAAGGCATCCAGGAGACTCCGGTGGTAGCGGGCATCAGGGTCCGGATTGAAAGACTCACTCGGTACGACTTGACTCATGCTTATCTCCATCAGCAGGGCATTGCGGGTCTCGGGACAGACGCTATTTCAACTGCTTGTGAGGCTTTCCTGTGCGAGCCAAGTCAGGGTGCTCATGTAGGTCGAGCATGCCCCGTATGTATAAGTTCTTTCGACAAGGTGTCCGCTTGGAGCTGCGGCCGTTGAAGGGGCAACGAAAAGGGCCCGCAAGCGGCGAAGCTGCGGGCCTATGGTTGACTCATGGTTCTCCTCCTGGAATTCATAGGCATGCCCTGAAAAGGGCACCGGACTTTTTCTTCCCCGTGCCTGCACGTCGCAGGCATTCACAAGCTCGCAGCACCGCTGGCGGGCTTCTTTTCTGTGGGGGGCCGCTTGCGGCTTTGGCCCGCTTTGTAGAGATGCAAGGCGGGCATACATCGGGTGCGCACAGCGAAGCGCCAGCGGCGCCAAGGTTCAGGCGACCAAGCAGAGGCTTGTGCCAGTGCGGCATGAAGGACAGGATGTTGAAGATGCGGAGCGCTCCGCATTGGGTCAAATGCCGGCATCGCGTAAGATGCTGATCCACCAGTAGAAGCGGGTGTCGTTCAATGGCAGGACCTGAGC
>NZ_BDHD01000548.1:0-800 GCF_054786075.1 Treponema sp. R6D11
GGAGAGGATTTTTTCCCCGTCTTCGACGATGGCGGCGGAACATTCGTCGCAGGATGTTTCTATGCCAAGGACTTTCATTTAGATTTTATTATATCACCGGCGGTCTTTATAGTGTAACCCTGATCGATTAACTTGGGATATTGCTCGGTAAGGATGGGGGCGAGTTCGGGCGACCACGTATGGCCGATCATTACCGTACTGCCGGTTTTTCTCGCTTTCGTAAGTCCGCTTACGATGTAGCGAATCATCGACTCTTTGTCCTGTTCGTTGTCGATAAATGTATCCCGCTCTCCAATTTTAATTCCAAGTTTTTGCGCCGCCGTGGGAACCACCGTCTCCGCAGTTGTTCTGGAATCGAGGAAATACAAACCGTTCTCGGCGCAAAATGCGAGTATCGTTTCCATGGCGGCGGCGTCCATCGTTATTTTCGAGCCTTGATGATTGTTCATTCCCGTAATCGGGCCGATCTCATCGATATTGCGTTTTAGTACGGCTCGGATTTCACTTGCGCTCATGCCGGAATAAATCGCGCCGGGGCCGGGGTTCTGTCCGCCTATGGCTTCCATCGGCTGATGCAAAAACACTTCCTTGCCCGCGGCCCTTATCCGCTTGGCGGCTTCGGCTGAATGTGGAAGGCCTGGCAGAACGGCGATGGTTAAAGGGCCTGGGATACGCAGGAAGGGTTCAAGCTCACGCAGATTGTTGCCGGCGTCGTCTATCACAAAAACGACGGTTCCAAGTTTTTCTACGGTTTTTGATGTCGGCCTCTGCGTAACGGCGGCGGTTGTGTTTGCGGCGGG
>NZ_BDHD01000549.1:0-799 GCF_054786075.1 Treponema sp. R6D11
AGCAGGGAAAACAATATTTTATACAGATTCACCGTAGACAGGCGCGGGACAATTTCCACACGGCAAAAACTTCCTATAATACCCGGAAAAGATGAAACAATAAGCACATTCGCCATTAACGAAACCGCCGTATTCGCGGGCGAAAGCGGCAACCTTTTTATGGCGGGGCTTACGGCAAACCAACAGAGCAGGCTTTTTCAGATGACGCAGAATTTTCAAACGCGGATAACGGAAATTGCCGCCAATAATTCTAGTATCGCTTTTTTAACTGAAGACGGCAGTCTTTGCTTTATTCCGCAGGATTTCAAACTTATCAAAGATAACGATAATTTTTCAGTTGAAAAAACCCGCAATATTACCCGTATAACGGCGATAGCCCCATTTTCAGACAAAGGTAACAAGGCCGATCCGTACATCCTTTGGCAGAACGCCAATATACAGACAAAACCCGCTATTGTATATTCAGATTTCCGAAAAGATGAACTATCCCTGCAATTTATTATTGACCGCTCCCCTATCCGGTTAATTACTTCAAGAGGCGGCAATCTGCTTGCAGTTGATTCTTCAGGACGCCTTTCCGTTTGTAACCTGAATAATATTTCCGCCAAAGCTGATTTTTCTTTTTCTTCCGTAGGGATAAATGACGCGGGTTTTGTAAACGACGATTATTTGCTTCTTTGCCGCAGCGCGATAAACGGCAGCAGCCCGTTTTTATTAATTAATTACAATACGGGGGAAACGGTGCCGGTATCATATACGGCGCAGGCGGGCATTTTAACCTATACCGGCGATTCGGGAA
>NZ_BDHD01000550.1:0-799 GCF_054786075.1 Treponema sp. R6D11
GTCCAGCGCGGCAATCGCTTTTTTGTTAAGAGTATCGCTTATTGAAAGATAGGCAATCAAGCCGACAAAAAGGACAAGTATTATACCGATAACTGTAAATATCGCTTTTCTGTGGTTTTGAACAAAATTGTTAATTTTATCCGCGATGTTTTGATTCTCGTTATTTTGCATTAATCTTGTATCTCCTTAGGATTACTTATTTTAAGCTCTTTTATCAATCTTGACAAGTAAGTACGCTGAATAACAAGCGCTTTTGCCGCCTCCGTCTGGTTCCAGTCATTTTCGTCCAGAATTTTGCGGATAAAGTTCGATTTAAAAACATTTATAGCGTTCTTTAAATTGCGGTCTATTATTTCTTCTTCGCTGTTTTCATGCGAAGCTGATGGTTTTAAGAATAGGTCTTCCGGCTCTATCCATTTATTTTTGCCAATTACACAAGCGCGTTCTATGCAGTTTTGCAATTCACGGACATTGCCGGGCCACGAGTAAGTAAGCATAGCGTGAAGGGTTTCCTGTGAAAATCCGCTGAATTGTTTTTTTGTTTCGCGCATAAAGTTTTTTAGGAAAAAATGCGCCAATTCGCCTATATCCTCGGGACGTTGGCGAAGGGGCGGGATATAAATAGGCAGTACGTTCAGGCGGTAGTATAAATCGCCTCTGAATAAGTTCTTTTTTACTTGATCTTCAAGGTCTTTGTTGGTTGCCGCTACAATACGCACATTTACGGTTACGGTAGTATCCGACCCTACTTTTTCAAATTTTCTTTCCTGAATAACACGCAGTATTTTCGCCTGTAACG
>NZ_BDHD01000551.1:0-796 GCF_054786075.1 Treponema sp. R6D11
TTTCAAATTTTCAATAGTTGACTCCAAACTGGGATCTGTCAATAATTTACCCTTAATTTTGTCTATAGAATACATCACAGTAGTATGATCTTTACCACCAAAATCCTGACCTATCTCTGTTGTGGAATAATCTGTCATTTCTCGACCCATATACATGGCAAGTTGACGAGCGGAAACAATGTTTTGAGACCTTTTTTTGCCTTTTAAATCGTTTGGAGTAAGCCCAAAATACTCGGCGGATACCCTGATTATATTGTCCATAGAAAGATTTGCCTGTCTTGGCGCGTTAAAAATGTTTTTAAGACGCTCTTGAGCGGTCTCCAAATTAATTGTTTTTCCCATAAGTTCCGAATAAGCGATAAGGTTGTTTATTACGGATATAAGATCGCGAACATTTGAAGATACGTTTTTACCGATTAAGTCGATGACTTCATCGGGGAAGGCGACTCCGCGAGTCTGAGCGACGGATTTTAAAATCACGCAGCGTTCTTCATAACGAGGAGGTTGAAGGTCGGCGCTAAGCCCTTCGTTAAAACGAGTGATAAGGCGGTCTGAAAATTTCTTTAAATCTGATATTGGGCGGTCGCAGGTAAAAACAAGCTGTTTTTTTGCGTCTCGCAGGGCGTTAAAAGTATGAAAAAGCTCTTCCTGTACGCCGGGTTTGTCGGTAAAAAACTGAATATCGTCAATTAATAAAACATCGGTTTGCCGGTACTCGTTTTTAAAGACATTCATTGTCCCTTCTTTAATTCCTTCAAGGTATTGGTTTAAAAATTCTTCAGAAGTGGTACATATT
>NZ_BDHD01000552.1:0-795 GCF_054786075.1 Treponema sp. R6D11
CAAAATAACCTTTCTAAATCCAAACAACGAGGTTTCCCTCGCATTTTCCCACGTATTACGGCTTCTCGATTCCAGAATAAGCCGCTCAAAGGGAAACCCCAAAGAGACGAACAGCCTGCCCGCCGTAAGCGCTTCCGTATCCTGTCCGTATTCAAAAGTTTTTCCGCCAGAAAAAATATAGGGAACTTTATATGTGTCTCGAACCGAATACGCGTACAGAACCCTTTTTATCGCGTCCGAAGTAAGGGTATCGTTCCCCGCACCCGCTTCAGGCGATCCCTGTATTATTCCGCCGCCTAAAATCACGACGGCCTGCGGCCAGTCTTTTTTAAATTCGGACGACAATGGCGGATACGAGTTTTCCAAGGGTTTCAACAGCAAATCGGAAACGGGCTGTATCGACAATAAATATAAAAATAACATCGCAAGAAACGGAAATAATTTCTTTTTTTGCGGCAATAAAACAACAACAACGAAAAGGACAACGATAAAACATCCCGGGGGAAGTATTAAATATGTAAATACTTTGGAAAGAAATATCATTGTATCCTCGTATATTCCCCTACCCTTAACGGAAGAACGCTTTTGGCGAGTTCAGGATTTTGTTTAATCGCGTTGTCAATTTCATATAACGGATAAAGCAGAGGCTCGTCGCTAAGGCTGATAACGCCAAAGTGCATCGGAATAGAAACCTTCGCTTTTGTTTCCTTCGCCGCCTCTAGAAACTCTTTTACGGCGTGAAGGAAGTGCACGAGCTTGGCTGGTGGCAGAATATCACCATTGACGGTATTGAAT
>NZ_BDHD01000553.1:0-794 GCF_054786075.1 Treponema sp. R6D11
CTCTAAAACTTCCGCCCTAGCACTTCCGCGTGATTACCGCGCTTACCGCCCCGTCTTTTGTCCTGCGCTTTTATTTCATATTTTCCGCTGTTCTCGATCCACGGCGGAATATGCTTGCAAACCAAATGCAGTTCCAAGAACGGCGTATTTTCCAAAAAGTCCGCCATCGCTTTTTTTGAGGACACTTCGGGACATTCGTTTTGAAGAGCGATTAAATCGAGCGAATACACGCCAGGGGTGCTTGTTTCCACTGGCCGCGCCTCTTTAATTATCCTCTCTTTTAAGTTGTTCTGATCATCTGCGCTTTGTATCTCTTTAATTATTTCCTCGAAAGTTTCGCCGTTTATTTCGTCTATCTGAAAAATATGCTTTTTAGCCATATCGAACACCGAGTAGGGAATCCCGACAAGAAGCCCGCCGGCGATAATGTCGCAGCCGTCAATTAACGGCAGTAATTCCCCTGTCTTTTTGCGCGTCTGCATCGGCGCGGAAGGGATGATTTTTTCAAATTCAGTTTCGCCCGTAACTTCCCATTTGTCGGATTTCTTTTCGTAAATAATAAATTTGCAAGAGTCAAAAAAATCGCAAATCTTGCCCTCTTTGTTCGTAAACACGGCTATTTTGCCCACGGCGCTACCCCCTTAAAAACAGTAAACTTTCCCGCATGAACGCGATTTCCTGCGGCATATCCCGGAGTGCCGCCCTGCTCTTTTTGGGCATTTCCCAACGGATAAGGCCGGGCGTATCGGCGCCCTTTTTGCGGACAAGGACGCTACGGCCGCTGTTTTTGAATT
>NZ_BDHD01000554.1:0-794 GCF_054786075.1 Treponema sp. R6D11
ACGTCTCCCCGTACAGTAGAGGTAATGCCATCCGCTACGGCTTCCGGCTTGTCCTCCCGGGCCCTGTTGTGCTGTAAAATGCGGATAATGGAATGTAACAATTTTGTTTTTTCTTTTACGAATACAAATTCCAAGCGTCGAAGACTTGAACGAACGGAAAGTACCATCGCAGGCCGTGGAAAGGCGTACTTCGTCCACATATATAATGTAAATGTTTATTGTTTTTATTTTAAATCAATGGTATTATGTACCATGTTTACTAATTTTTATTGGGCTAAGATGAAAAACATACAAGATAAAATATTCCGATTGAGTATAAATCAATGATTGAGGAAGGGGCGAACGATGGGATCTTTGGCGCGGAATAGAATGACTGAAATGATAATTTGCGTATTACGCGATTTTAGTAAATATTTCAGAAAAAATGAAAAAAGATTTTCCGGATATTATATTTTATCAGACCTCGTTTCCAATAGCCGAGGGATAATAAATAATAACACGTTAATGACAAATATGCTTTGGAGGCTTAGCGATGAAGCCCTTGTGCAAATGTACCGCGAATGCGGGGCTCTTACAGAAAAATTTGATTTGAACACAAAAAGTATGATGGCGGGATATAAAACGGCGGAAATTGACAAAAAGGCGACGTTTGACGGGGATGTCGGTTATATTGACATTAAACATTTAAATTTATTCTCTTTAAGCATGGGATGGAACGATGAGGCGGTTCAAAAAGGGTGGGGGTAAACCGAGGTTTTTTACGGAAAAACGGAAAAAAAAAAATTTAATTATCA
>NZ_BDHD01000555.1:0-791 GCF_054786075.1 Treponema sp. R6D11
TTGCACAAGTTCCCCGGATGCGGCTTTTTCGACGCTGATTTTATCCCCTGTTAAAAGGACAAGCCCCTCGGAACTACAGCCGTATCTTCCGTATTTATTGCTCGGAAGCGGAAAAGCGTCGGAAATAACCCGTACTTGCGTTTGCGTCGCTTGCGCTACTTGTTCCGCCGTTTGCGCCGTTTCCCGCGCTTGCGAATTATGCGCCTTTTCTGCGCCCACAAGTAAATAACTTAACACAAGCCGCTCTTTTGGGATACCTGCGGCGGAAGAAAGGCGGATAAGTTCTTTCGGGGCGTCTGCGGTGTCGAACGCGAAGTGGCACCAGCGGGCTTTTGCTTTGCCGCCGCTCTTACCACCGACACTTTTTCCGCCTGGCATCGGGCAGGCTTCCGAATGTGTGCAGGGCGACAAAGGGGCGCGGTCCATTTCCAAAAAAGCGGAGCGCAAAAAACTGATAAAATGCCCCGATTGAGGCACGCCCGGTTCAACCGTAAAAATCCGGGCTTCCGGTTTTGCCTGATTACGCATCAATAGCGCGGCGTTTTCCGCCATGCGTTTTAGGGCTTCGCTGTTGGTCTGGGGCAAGTCTTCGTACATTTCGTTAAATAAGTTCACGGCGCAGACAAGGGCCGCTTTTTCGCGTACAAGAGCCGTCTTTGCTTTAAGGTTTATCTTTTCTTTTACGGTGTTCACTTTCCACGCGCAGTTTTCGGTGGCGACTTTGCTCGCGGCGCTTGCGCCAACTTCCGCTTCGCTTGCGGCGGTTAGGGCGGCGGAAAAATTTTTCCCTG
>NZ_BDHD01000556.1:0-790 GCF_054786075.1 Treponema sp. R6D11
GAATATGTGCATCGTCCTAATAGAGGTTCTTATAATAAAATTTATTATATCTTTGACTATAATGGGGAAAAATACAATAAATCATTTACTAAAAATACGGACGGACTCTTAGGAATATTAAATGATTTTAATTCATTAATAATGCATAAATATTATAGGGCTGGTCAAAAAATACAAATATTATATAATAATGAACTTAAATTCAGTTATGCTAATGACGAATTATCATCACAAATACTAATGATTATTATTTTGATAATTTCTACGCCTTTTATCGCATTAATAATAATTATTGGATTAGCAAATGAATTAATAAAAGAGTTAAAAATCAGAATTAAAGTATTTTCCAATAAAAAAATATTTTATATACAATATAATAATTATAAAATTAAAGAAACTGTTATTAACGGAGAATTTGATTATAAAAAACTTATATTAAATAATCTGATAGATGGGACAATAATATGTTATGGAATAAAAAAAGGAAATAATTTTATTGAATTATCATATTTTAATGATGATTATATTTTTAGAATAAATAAAAATGGAAAGGAAAATGAAATTGTAAATAATAAAAATCAGGATGTAAAAGAACATTTTAAGGAACTTGTAAATGGAGTATAACAATAGTGTACGCCACAACTTCGCATAACAGGTCGGTAAAAGTACGCCCCTTCGGGGCTAGGCTACACAAAAGCGTGTTCGGGCTTCGCCCTCTGCACGCTTTTGTTCCGCCACATTTGGGGCAGGGGTCGTTGCTACGCAACGCCCTATTACCTGCCCCAAACGT
>NZ_BDHD01000557.1:0-788 GCF_054786075.1 Treponema sp. R6D11
CTGCAAGAATCAGAAGACATTCTCCAGCGTTTACGCGAGTTAGCAATCCAGTCTTCGAACGGTATCTATTCCGACGAAGACAGAATGTACATCCAGGTTGAAGTTTCTCAGCTCGTTGACGAAGTAGACAGAATTGCGTCACACGCACAGTTCAACGGAATGAACCTATTGACAGGTCGTTTTGGCCGTCCGGTAGGCGAGAATGTGGTTACAGCTTCTATGTGGTTCCATATTGGAGCTAACATGGATCAGCGCGAACAGGTTTATATCGGCACAATGACAACGAAGGGTCTTGGTATCCGCAATGTCGGTGACGATTCCTTTATTTCACTGGCCGACCCGGACAGTGCCAACCGTGCCATTGGAACCATCGACAAGGCGTTAAAGCTCATCAACAAACAGAGAGCCGATCTTGGCGCCTATCAGAATCGCCTTGAGCACGCAGTACGCGGTCTCGACGTAGGAGCAGAAAACATGCAAGCCTCAGAGTCCCGCATCCGCGACGCCAACATGGCGAACGAGACGGTAGGTTACACCAAGAACATGATCCTGACACAAGCTGGAACAGCAATGCTGGCGCAAGCCAATCAAAGAGGTCAGTCGGTTCTACAGCTTCTGCAGTAATTTATTACAACACGCAGCCTAAGGCTGCGACGTCTCTCGGAAAGGCGCCCGACCACTTAATTGTGGTTGGGCTTCTTTTTTTAGGTATATCGGTAATTTTAAAAATAGTAGAAAAAAGTAATATTTATTCTACATTCCACAATTAAGTGGTCGGACTTCTTTTT
>NZ_BDHD01000558.1:0-787 GCF_054786075.1 Treponema sp. R6D11
AACTATACGCGGACAAGCAGGAATTGTACAAACGGCTTTATTTTTTCAGGCATTTTTCTATGAATCAGTTTACTATTGATTTAAAGCAACAGGCGAAAAAAGGGGAAAGCTTGAAGAAAAGTCTTGAGAGGATTGGCGAGGGGTATAGAGCGAGGATACTGGGGTAAGAATTTTACCACAAACCACACGAAGAGACAAAAACCTTAAGTTTTCCCAATCTTAGCCATTATAACTTATATCTACCAGTTAGATTGTTTTACCCGATACCGGTCGCAACCTAAATACAAGGAGGATATATGTCAAGAACTGGGATTGCGTTATATATAACCGTAATAATAGTTGTATGTATCTCCGTGCATTTTAGTAAATCAAATGAACATAAACAGAAAAACGCCTCCGCAATGCTAATCTCTTTTGGCAGGGATAAATACGGATTATTGGCATCCGACTATGATAAAAACGGCTGGGCGAAAGTAAACGGCAAATGGGTTAGCAATCCAAGAAACGACGCATCGGTAAAATACTCAAACGACCAATATACGACGACTTCTTCAAATACGGGTTCAACACATTCAGTTACCGGAAATTTCACATCCATAGAAGAAATATATCCGATTCTGGAAAGGGTGGCTAATGAGCTTCAATATTCCGATATTCCGGCATTACAAAAATCATTTAATAACTGGAAGCCTTTATCCCCAAATAGTTTTTATGAATATAACGGATTAAAGTTTTATAGCCAACAGTCCCTTATGGATTATAAATTACAACAAGCGAGAGATTGGGG
>NZ_BDHD01000559.1:0-785 GCF_054786075.1 Treponema sp. R6D11
TCGGCACAATATCAAGGACTTTTTTGACATTGGCAGAAACGGCGTTTGCCACGCTATTTTCCCCGAAAAAGGATTTGTCCGCCCGGGCTTTACAATTATTATGGGCGACAGCCACACTTGCACCCACGGAGCGTTCGGTGCTTTTGCCGCAGGTGTCGGAACTACCGATCTTGAAGTTGGTATATTGAAAGGCGTATGTGCATTTCGCAAACCTGAAACTTTGCGGGTCAACCTGCTTGGAGAATTGCCGCAGGGCGTTTCGCCTAAGGATGTAATTCTCGCTATCATTTCCAAAATAAGCGTTTCGGGTGCTTCGGGAAAAGTTATGGAACTGCGAGGACCAGTAATTTCTTCCATGAGCATGGAAGGCAGAATGACAATTTGCAACATGGCAATCGAAGCGGGAGCCACTAGCGGCGTATGTATGCCCGATATGACAACTGTAAATTACCTGTGGCAATTTATAGGGACTGACGGCGATAAAACTTATTCAAGTAAAGAAGAAGCGTTAAAAGATTTTTCAAAATGGATTAGCGATGACGACGCTGAATATTCTGGCGTTGTCGATATTGACTGCTCAAAATTGGAGCCGCTTGCTACAGTCGGCTACAAGCCTGACGAAGTAAAACCTGTGCGTGAACTTGCCGGAACAAAGCTCGATCAAGTTTACATCGGCTCCTGCACAAACGGCAGGCTCGAAGACCTTCGTGCAGCCGCTGCTATTTTGCGTGGCAAAAAAATTGCCGACTCTGTTAGGGCTATCATCGCTCCCGCAACCACGGACA
>NZ_BDHD01000560.1:0-781 GCF_054786075.1 Treponema sp. R6D11
TTATAAGAGAAAGTGTCTTAATAATATTTTTTGCGCTTTTCGGCGTAACTTGTTTTTTAATATTAGAAGTTGTCTCTTTTTTTTCAGTTTCAGCCGTGGAAGTTTCAACAATTTGTATCTGCGGTTTTTCGGGAATAGTTTGCTTTACCGTCTCAACTTTTTCCGGCTGCTTCGCCGCATTTTCCTGCGAGGCGGCATTTTCTTTACTCACGTTGGAATGAACGGCAATCACGGCGCAAGAAATCAAAGCCGAAATAGCCACAATTACCCCAACCAACAAAAAAGCCTGAATAGGGTCGGAAACCCCCGTTTTTTTACGCCTTTTATACGTTTTTCTTACTGTTTTCTTTGTTTTTACCGCTTTTTTCATGTTTCTTCTATTGTTTATCGGCACTTTTGCGAAAATGCTAAAAAGCCTGCGGCTTTTTAGCGAGAGTTTTGACAAAGCCGTAAAAAGTGGTATAATGATGGTAAGGGAGCTATTTATGGAACTGGATTATACATATAGGGAAGCAGAAGAAGGCGGTTATGTCGGATATTTTAATGATTTTCCGCAACATGTAACCCAAGGCGAGACCCTCGAAGAACTTGAAGAAATGTTATTAGATATGTACGAATGTTTACATCTTGAAAAATATCATAAGCGAAAACTGGCAATTGCATGAAAAGAACGCAGTTACTTAAAATATTAAACAGAATGGGAGTAATATTTGTCCGTCATGGAAAAAAACATGATGTTTATAGACAACCCGATTCTCCACCAAGTCTACAATACCAACGC
>NZ_BDHD01000561.1:0-778 GCF_054786075.1 Treponema sp. R6D11
GAACCCGCCGCAGTTAATGCCGCCACAAAAATCGGCATGCCAGTCGTCGTTAAGCCGTTCAACGGCAATCAGGGCAAAGGTGTTCATATTAACTTAATTAACAAAAAAGATGTTGCGAACGCATTCCGTGAAGCCTCAAAACACAGCTCCGGCGTTATTGTTGAGCAATTTATCTACGGCTCAGATTATCGCATTTTGGTCGTTAATGACGAGGTTAAAGCCGTCAGCAAACGCCTTCCAGCCATGGTAGTCGGCGATGGAGAACATACAATCGCCGAACTCGTTGACATCGTAAATCAAGATCCACTACGCGGCGATTTTCATGAGAATGTTCTAACTAAAATTCGTATAGACAAGGTCGAAAAAAGTGTTCTAAAAAAACGCGGCATAACAGAAAAATATATCCCACAAAAAAATGAAACAATTATCCTGCGCGAAAACAGCAACATTTCAACAGGCGGCACAGCAATCGATTGCACAGATATTATCCATCCAGACAACGCAGAAATAGCCATTCACGCCGCTCGTGCGATAGGAATAGATATTGCTGGAATAGACATGGTTGCAGAGGATATTTCAAAATCCATTAGGGATTCCAGCGGTGCTGTAATCGAAGTTAACTCCGCACCAGGGATCCGCATGCATCTCGCACCATCGACCGGAAAACCAAGAAATGTCGCCAAAAATATTGTCGATGCTCTTTTCCCAACAGACGATGTATTAGATTTTCCTGTAATTTCAGTAACGGGCACAAACGGCAAAACAACCACGGTCCGCC
>NZ_BDHD01000562.1:0-778 GCF_054786075.1 Treponema sp. R6D11
GGTTCCCCTGTTATGCCCGGGCTTTTCCAAAACTTGACCATAAATCCCGCCGCGAGAAATAATACCCCCCTCTTTTACTAAAACGCCGGCGTAAAATCCGCCGTCTTTTTACCTGGCTTCAATTTCGGCTTTAAATTTTTTGCCCTCCACGATTGAAAGCTCGCGGATAACCCTGCGCGGGGTGTCTTTTAATAAAACCGCAGCCCCCGCCTGAGACGTTACAAGGCGCAAGCCAGGCCATTCCTTCCTGAAAAAAGGCGTAGCGCCGATATGGTCATAATGGGTATGGGTGATAAAGAGATAGTCTAACGGCCTTCCGTTAAGGGCGTTTTTTACGCTTTTTATTGTTTTGTCAGCACAGTGCATCATTCCACAGTCAAAAATGGCGGTAAAGTCATCTCCAAGAAGGACGTTTCCTTCGCTTGTTCTGTGCGCGATGCAGTTAATGTATCTTTTCATTTCCCTTATAATATATGGATTTACAGGGAATGTCTACACGATAAAAAATAAATTGGCTTTTTTCCGGATCTGGGAATAGAATATATATATGGTAATTATCAACCAATATATACGAAAGAAAATTATTCGATATTTTCAAGTTATATTTGTAGCTTTGGCTTTTGGGTTGATGGTTATAGCAAGTTATTTATTTGTAAGCGACATTGAACGCAGACACCTCCAAAACGACGTAAAAAACGCGATTATTAATACGGAAGCCAATATCAAAGCAGACATGCTGGAGCCTGAAACGATATTGGCGGGTATTTCAGAAACAATC
>NZ_BDHD01000563.1:0-666 GCF_054786075.1 Treponema sp. R6D11
AATAACCGTGCCAGCTGGGACATTTATGAATAAATCCTCTCCCGATTTTCCTTGCCTGTTTGCATGCGACCCCGCGCCGCCATGCTCAGCTACATATTTTGTCTTATATTTAAAATCCAAAAGAGAAGATAAGTGCGATGTAGCCTTGATTATGACGTTTCCGCCTCGCCCCCCATCGCCGCCATCTGGACCACCATTAG
This sequence comes from Treponema sp. R6D11, assembly GCF_054786075.1. Classification (NCBI taxonomy): domain Bacteria; kingdom Pseudomonadati; phylum Spirochaetota; class Spirochaetia; order Treponematales; family Treponemataceae; genus Treponema; species Treponema sp. R6D11. The sequence goes on from NZ_BDHD01000563.1 coordinate 201, forward strand.
GGACGTTTTTTTCTCGACGAAAAGAAGCAATACCGTCGCCGCCATTGCCCGCTTTCACATATATTTTCGCCTCATCTATAAACATGATGTATATTATAGCATATTTCCAGTTAAATGTAAAGGAAACATCCTATTTAATTATTCAAAATCTCGTCGTCTTTAGTCCGCAGATTAACAATAACAAGCAAGGCAAGCACGGTCGTGAACATAATAGTCGAAAGCGCGTTTATGCTCGGGTTAATATTCTTGCGCGCCATAGCATAAATCAGCACAGACAGCGTCGAAACGCCTGCTCCTTTGGTGAAAAAGCTAACAACAAAATCATCGATCGATAGCGTAATCGCAAGCAAAAGCCCGTTTATAATCCCCCCGCGTATCTCCGGCAAAATAACCTTCTTGATGGCGTACAACTTTGAAGCTCCCAAATCCTCCGCTGCTTCCAAAAGCGAATCCGGCAACTGTTTTA
>NZ_BDHD01000564.1:0-775 GCF_054786075.1 Treponema sp. R6D11
ATAGCTTTATGAAAAAAATATACCTATTTCTGAAATTGTAATTCTATCTTATATTAGAGTATCTTATTATCGTAACGAAAGACATGTCGATCTTGTAATTAATCGTTTAATTCCTCCTCTTATTCACCTTGAAGAAGCCGAGTGGGATATATTGGCGGATTATATCAGCGACAGCATGGACGATTTTTACAAAGGATACTCCGTATTTTTAGATCAGGGCGCGGGTCCTGTCCGCCAACGGGTTGCGGAACTTCACACCGCCGTTATAGAGCTTTCCGCAAAATTGCAAAAGGGCGAGATTGAAACCGCATGGCTTCCACGTCATACATTTATTGTGCTTTCGCAAATTCAAGGACACGCGGCGGCTTTACTGGAAGACCTTGCGTTTGACGATGCTCCTTCGAAATCCGACATTGCGGCTATGGACAACGCCTTGGACAGCATGATAGATACGTTTACTGACATAAAAGAATTGATAAATAACGCTATGGACAATTTTAGAAGAAGCAATCTTACCTTGATACACGGAGGAAAAACATCTACACAATCCAAAAGTCAGTCGTGGCGCATGATACAGATAAGCATTTCAGGGCTTGAAGTTTGGCGACGCGCTATTATTTCGCATAGTTGCACTATGGAAGAACTTCATAAATTAATTCAAATAGGCATGAATTGGAACGGGAATTTACGTTTCCGTTTTTATTATGAATTACCAGACGGGAAGGAGTAATAACAAATAGCGCCGGTTCAAAACATGTTTTACGCGATACCCAAT
>NZ_BDHD01000565.1:0-665 GCF_054786075.1 Treponema sp. R6D11
GGTTTCGCCTAATAGCTCGTCAAGATGAACTTTATTTTCAACTAGGTTATAATCCGCCGCAGCGGTAATTTCATTGTATTTATTGAACATATACGGCGTGATATTTTCATCGAATTCATGATAACTGGAAGCTACAAAATTTGAGAATTCGGTAAGATTTATACCTATGCCGAGCATTCCTACGGGATTTTTTTTGTTATGCGCGTCGGCAAATACAGGAACATTGACCCAAAGGTTGATTTGATCCAAATCAGGATTATAATTAATGTTAAAATTAAACTTTTTCGTTTCGTACAATGTTAAATTGTACCAATAAGATGCGGGATCATCGGGGTTAATTATGTACGGATCATTTCCCGTTGTATAAAAGACTTTATCCATATCGCTGACCCAAAATACAACCTTATTTTCAAAATGTTCCTGATAAAGGGACATTTCTATATCAGCCAGAGCTTTAAGGTTTGGATCGTGTGGGTTAATAAAATACTGCTGAATTATCGGCGTATCAGCCATTTTCAATACAAGGGCAAGCTCGCTGTTTACCAAGGTTGTCAAACGCAGGCGCATTGTTTCGGACGATATAGAAAGCTGTTGTTGAATAAAAGAAAGGTTTATTTGATGAGCGGAAATTGTATATGTCGCAATTGCGGATAAGGCGATAACTA
>NZ_BDHD01000566.1:0-774 GCF_054786075.1 Treponema sp. R6D11
ACGTTAAATTGTTTTGTGTTTACCTTTTCCTCTTTTTCGTAACCGCCGACGCTGGTACGGGAACCTCCGCTTATTTGGGAAACTCCAAGTTCCAAAACTTTTTTTCTTGATTCTTCGCTTTCCCTTGTGGAAACAATAATTCCCGTATAAGGGACGCTGATCCTAAGGCATGCGGCAATCATGGCGAAAGTATCGTCATCTATGCCGTTTTTGAAAGAACCGGGATTTATTCCCTCGGCGGCGCGTATTCGCGGAACGCTTATGGTATGGGGTCCTACACCGTGCGCCGCTTCCAAATGTTCGGCGTGCATAAGTATCGCTATAAATTCATAAAGGTACTGGCCAAGGCCGAATAAAACGCCCAACCCCACGTCGTCTATTCCGCCCTGCATGGCCCTGTCCATGGCTTCGGTGTGCCATTCATAGTTCGACTTTGGACCTGACGGATGGAGTTCTTTATACCTTTCCCTGTTATATGTTTCTTGAAATAAAATATATGTTCCAATTCCCGCGTCTTTGAGCAGTTTATAATCATCTACAGTTGTGGCTGCGATATTTACGTTCAGGCGGCGAATAGCCCCGTTTTTATGCTTAATGCCGTATATCGTCTCTATTGACTCAGTGATATATTCAATGGGGTTATTAACCGGATCTTCTCCGGCTTCTATCGCAAGACGCTTGTGTCCCATATCCTGTAACGCAATCGCCTCCCTGCGTATTTCGTCCTGCGAAAGTTTTTTTCGCGTCATCGTTTTGTTTTGCGAGTGATATGGA
>NZ_BDHD01000567.1:0-772 GCF_054786075.1 Treponema sp. R6D11
GTATTGCGCCATTACTTATTTCACGACACGAGTCTGCTTTTTTCCCGTAAAAACTTTCAAACCCGCTATGGTCGGTTATTACGGCTAGTTTCCACCCTGAAAAACGTTGTGCAAAACCCGCCATATCCTTGTATATCTGTTCCGCCGCGGATTGGTCGCCAAGCCGTTTCCCATATGGCGGGTTAGTTATTAACAAGCCTGCGTCCGTGTACGGAGACTGCGCTTGCGTCATGAGCAGAACTTTCAACTCCAAACCCAAGGATTTATCCGCCGTGCGAATCCCCCTTTGCGGGTTCCTACCTTCCGCAATGTCGCGCACACGCGCCGCATTTGAGGACGCTATCGATATGGAACGTAAGTCTTCGTCGCTTCCGGCTATTCTGACAAGCCGCCCTCCGTCCGTACCGCCAAAATCAATTTTAGCGCGAAAATCATCGCGTACCTGCTGTTCAATTTTTGCGTCTGCTATCAGCATATCCTGAATGGCAAAGTTTCTGCCAAGACCGGGAGCCATGTCCCAAGCGTACATTGCGGCTTCTATCAAAATTGTGCCAGAACCGCAGAATGGGTCGTAAAGTGGAAACTTACGTTTCCAACCTGATAAGAGCAATATTGAAGCCGCAGTTGTTTCCCTTAACGGGGCGGCTCCGCCTTCGCTCCTGTACCCTCTCTTAAAAAGCGGGTCTCCGCTTAAATCTACAAGCAGTGAAACTATATCTTTTTCTATGTACACTCGCACTTCCGCAATTTTAACAGATGAGCTTTCTTCCTT
>NZ_BDHD01000568.1:0-659 GCF_054786075.1 Treponema sp. R6D11
ATAGACCCAAAATATTACGGCAAAATCGGAAAAGACGTACCCGATGTTATAAAACTTTTGCAACCTTTGGGCGAAGAACACAGCGTGATGCGTACAGAGGGATTATCATCCATGCTTGAGACGATCAAGACCAATATAAATGCAGGCAACACTTCCGCGGATTTTTTTGAAATTGCAACTATCTATATTAAAACAGATAAGGAATTGCCTGATGAAAAGCAAAAATTAGTTATTGGCAGCTATGGGTCTATGGACTTTTTCGGCTTAAAATCAGCCGTTTCCACACTTTTGGATAATTTAGATATAAAACCTTATATGTTTAGAACGGCAGAAGAAGGGGCATTTCATCCGTATCAGTCTGCTAGCCTGATTATAAGAGGTCAAAATGCGGGAACGATAGGAAAAATACATCCAAAGATTGCTAAAAATTATGATATTAAACAGGCGATTTTTGCAGCGGAACTCGATTTTAACATGCTGTTTGAGTGTAGAGGCAGAGGGAAGAAGTATAAGGAAATATCAAAATTCCCAAAAATCACTCGGGATTTAGCGTTTTTATTGGATAAAAAAGTACCTGTTGGCGATGTGCTACAAGATATTCGTTCAATAAAAAGCCCTATATTTGAAAGCGCAGAATTTTTTGATATTTATGAAGGCAA
>NZ_BDHD01000569.1:0-769 GCF_054786075.1 Treponema sp. R6D11
CCTCTAAACAACTTGAATTTAATTAGTTTTCATGTTATATTTTCTATATGACCATTGAACAAACGGTAGAAATACCTGCTAATCGTCGGCTTACACTTGATTTGAGTCTGCCGGAAACCCTTCCATGGGGAGAGGCAAAAGTTAAATTGTCAATTAAACCTTTCGGTAAGCGGCGAAAAAAAACATTTATAGAATCTCTTGGTCCTCTGTGCGGATGCTTAAAAACCAGTACTGTTTTTGAAGGTAATCCAGTGGAAATTCAAAAGCAAATGAGAGCCGAATGGGATCGCTCATGGGAGAATAATGTTTAAGCCGTCTGTCGTTTTTGATACTTGCGCTATGATTGCGATTATTAAACAAAAATTGGGAAATGGGTCGTTAGTTTCTCTTCCGGCAAATATTAACGCCGCAGTTAGTGTAATTACCAAAATTGAATTATTAGCATATCCAAATCTGTCTCCGCCAGAAGAATTTCAAATACGTTTACTATTTAAAAAGCGGTTTAAGGTTATCCCTTTGAACAAGAAAATAGAACAAACCGCTATTTTAATCCGTTCAAAAACAAAACTAAAACTCCCTGATAGTATCATTGCTGCTACCGCTGTCTACAAAAAGGCTTTGTTAATTTCCGGTGATGAACAGTTACTTGCGCTCAAATGGTCTGGGTTGCAGGTGCAGGGAATTTTTTAATATATCATTACTTCTTATCGCTAACTTTCGCTATTCAACGGTTATAGCTTTTTTACCAAGTGAAAGCAAGATGTATGCC
>NZ_BDHD01000570.1:0-766 GCF_054786075.1 Treponema sp. R6D11
CCCTAAAAGGACATTAGCCCCAAACATGGAAATATAATCCGATGTCGGATTGGCGAACCCCGCGATTTTCCCGGCATAAAAGAAGTCGGTGTCCAAGTTAATGCCCACTTTTCTGTTGATATTAAAGTTCATGGAAAGACCGATGGCCGTGTTAGCGGTTACCGATTTGTCTTGCATGTTGTAGCCGGGATTAAATAAATAGAAATCCTGGCCGTGTTCGGCGTTAGTCCAATGAACAGGGAATCCGACGTTGATTTCCATATCAAATCTTTCAATTGCCGGAGTCACAACCGTCGGTTCTTCAGCGGCCGGCTCGTTATTTGCAAAACACACGCCGGCGGCGAGAATTAAAACAAAAGGTAATACAAAAAGTTTCTTCATCATAATTTTCTCCTTCATAAAAATTTTGGAGTGCCTAGAACATGCGTGTTCTGACACCCCTGTTTCTTTGCGGCAAACTAAAGTTCGTCCGCGTGTTTCTTAAAGCCGTCGATCAAAGCCTTGTTCGGTTTCGCTTTGTTTTTTTCGATATTGGCAAATCCGTTAAGGCAGTTCTTCATGCTTTTTCTGCTGGCGGGGTTGGCCTTGTTCCTTTCAAGATCGGGAAGCGTCAACTCCATGCCGGGCTGAATTTTATCGGGGTTTATTACCACGCCGCGCGAAGCGAGCATGATGACCGGATAATAAAAGCCGTCGTTATAGGCATGCCTTGATATATCCGACAATGTATCGCCCGATTTTACCGTGTACGCGCTCGCCCCGGTGA
>NZ_BDHD01000571.1:0-763 GCF_054786075.1 Treponema sp. R6D11
ATTAAGGAGAGCTAATGAATGATCATCAAACTCTTAAAAAAATACTTGCCTCGTTTCACCGCCGCCGTTATGTGCTTTTTCTTATTCTCGCTTTCCTGTCCGGTTGTCTACTCACAGGATTTCTCCTCTATCGACCAAGACCTAGCGCAGTTGGAATCCTTGATAAACGATTCAATAGCCAATACGCAAGAGCAACAGAAACAGTTGGAAGACTTGAAGAAGAACTTGAACGCGAGCGCGGATTTAATCGCCAGTTACGAGAACACAATCAAAGAGCAAGAGAACTTACTGGCGGACTTACGGAAACAACTAACCGCAATGTCAGAAACCTACAAGATGCAGTCAGCCTTATCAGCGAGATACGCGCAAAGCTCAAAGTTTTGGCGGACTTTTACGCTAATAGCGATTCCGCTAACAGCGGTAATTAGCGGCGGCGTTGTGTGGGCGGCGAGCAGGTGACTAATGTGTCGCATGAATCTACTCTTGAATTTATGAATGACATTATCGTACTTTCTTTAGAAGAAATCAGCGAATTGGAATAAGACTTTAATCAAGAACCAAGTTAGTAAATAATAAATAGTGGATAGAGAAAGCAAAATGCTATCTACTATCCACTACCTACTAAGCACACTACTCACTACAAAAATCACATAACATTATGGACGAACAAGGCGGAACCCTTTATTATCATCCCTTTTTTATAATAAGCCTCCTAAAAATATTTGTTTTAGTCATTTTTTGACCTCCTATTCTAAAGACATAA
>NZ_BDHD01000572.1:0-760 GCF_054786075.1 Treponema sp. R6D11
TCAATTTTTTTTGCGAAATGTTCCGCTGTCGCCTCCCCCCTGTTTATCGGTTTTCTCCCCGCATTTCTTTTTTCGGCTTTCCTCCCTTTATGCTAACAAATTGATACTTTTCGCCTTTGTTTAAACATCCCCCTCGTGGGGGGGAGAGTCCCGGTGAAATATTTTAACTTAGTCCTTTTCCCCCCCCCGAGCAGGCTCCCCCCGTGGGAACCCTCCCCCCCCGCAACCCCCGCCGTTAACAACGCCAAAACAAATACTAATAAAATTCTTTTCATAATTTTCTCCTGACAGAATATTAATACTACTTTTCCGTTAAATTATCTACCCCATTATCCCATGTTTTTTCATCGGGTGGCGAAGAGACGTATTTTACGCACCTTTCCAGGTATTTTTTCGCCGCCAAGTCGGAGCCGTTTTTATCATAAATCGCCTTAAAAATAGTTTGCGCCCCGGTAAAGTCCCGCTTTTCATACATGTCAAACGCCGTTTGCCAGTTTTTTACCATATCCAGCAGTTCGGGCGGCGCTCGCCGGAAAAGGCGCGACAAAAAGCGCCGACGATCCGTTCCCTCTTTTCACGCGGATTGGCGTTAACACGGGCGACATGGTAGTAGGCAACATGGGCACGCCCAATAAAATGGACTATACGATTATGGGGAACGCCGTAAATCTCGCGGCGCGGCTGGAGGGGGTTAACAAGCAGTACAACACGGGCGGCATTCTGATTAGCGAATACACGCGCGGCCATATCGGGGATGAAT
>NZ_BDHD01000573.1:0-760 GCF_054786075.1 Treponema sp. R6D11
GTATTTCCCAGACAATCGGGGTAAAAGAGGGGGATCTTAATTTTATTTTTGATGATCCCGAATATAAAAACCTTCCGGCGGATATTCGTGAAAAATTTGAAAAGTTTATGAAAGGACCAATTAGGGAACTTGGTTAGTTCCCTAATTGGTCTTACAGTTTTTAGGCTAAAGCCTAAAAACTGATATTTTTATAAGGAAGTTGTTTGGAAACTGAAGTTTCCAAACAACAATATTTTTTTAATGAATATTGTTGAATTAAGGAACATAAACAAACAGTATCCCGGAAGCGGTAAAAAAGCAAATAACGACATCAGCCTTGATTTACGCAAGGGCGAAATTTTATGCGTCGCAGGAGAAAATGGAGCGGGTAAAACAACGCTGATGAAAATTCTCTGCGGTTTGGAAAAGTTTGACAGCGGAGAAATAACAAAAAACGGAAATATCAGCATGGTTCATCAACATTTTATGCTGTTTCCAGAATACACCGCCGCCGAAAATATTGTTTTTGGTTTTGAGCCTTGTAAATACGGTGTTTTTTTTGACGTAGAAAAATCAAAGCAAATTTGCAAAAAAATAATTTCAGATAACGATTTTTCTATTAACGCTGATACAAAAGTAAAAGATTTAACACTTGGCGAAATGCAACAGGTGGAAATTTGCCGTGTTTTATACCATAACGCCCAAATAATTATCCTTGACGAGCCTACGTCGATATTAACAGAGCATGAAATAAAATCGCTTTTTAAGACGCTTAAAACTC
>NZ_BDHD01000574.1:0-760 GCF_054786075.1 Treponema sp. R6D11
AAGTTTGCCGGGGAACCGCCAGTATATGCGGATTATGCGCCGGAAATAGTTTTTGTAAAGCGGAAAACAAACGCGAAAAAAGGTTATGTGCGGATTTTATATTAAAAGGTGAGGAAGAAGAAAATGACAGTACAGGAACTTAATATTTTGGTCGGCGAAAACATAAGGTATTACAGAAAATTAAAAGGTTGGTATGTGAGAAAATTGGCGGAGAAAATCGGCACGTCGGAAACAACCGTCTCTAACCATGAACACGGACACGTTATGCCGTCTACAAAATATCTGTTATTATACGCTCTGGTTTTTAATATCGAGGTACACCAATTATATACGAGAGAACAAACCAAGATAGCGATTAGGACGACGGGCGAAAGAATAAAATATTACCGTGAGAAAAAAGGTTTAAGCCAGCGAGAGTTGTCGAAGAAAATGGGAATAACGCCGTCTTTCGTGTGCGCTTGCGAGCATGGGGAGTATATGCCAACGCTAGACCGATTGAAGCAATACGCCGACGTTTTGGATGTGGAAGTCCGGGAGATCAGAGCGTGAATTTGGAATTTGACTTCGGGCTACCGCCGATTGAGGAAAAAAGCGGAATAAGGACATTCAAACTAACGCCCGAACAGAAATTAAAACTTCTTGGACACGGCTACACGCAAAAGGAAGTCGAGGACATGGTAAAAGCCGATATTCCAAACGCCAAAACGTTAAAAATCTGTTTTTCGGATGATGAACTTTTGGAATGGGTCAATAAAAAATA
>NZ_BDHD01000575.1:0-759 GCF_054786075.1 Treponema sp. R6D11
AGCTTATGATGAGCATTTTTGGAAATTCCTACGGATACAGAAGCGAAGGCGAATTAATAATTAACGGCAAAAAGCAAAAGTTTAAAGAACCGCGCGCCGCGATTAATTCGGGGTTAGGATATATTTCCGAAGACAGAAAAAATTTGGGGCTTGTATTGATTCAAGATGTAAAAACAAATATTACCCACGCCAGTTTAAATAAAATATCAAACTTTGGGATTATCGATAATCAGAAAGAAATTAGGGAAGCCGAGCGTTACCGCAAGGATTTGAATATAAGAACGCCGTCTATAAACCAGATTGTGCGAAACTTGTCCGGCGGCAATCAGCAGAAGGTTGTAGTAAGCAAGACGCTGTTTGCAAACCCGGATATTCTTATAGTTGACGAACCTACAAGGGGTATTGATGTCGGCGCTAAAACCGAGATTTACGGGATACTGAATAATATGATTGCCGACAAAGGCGCAAACGGAACCAACGGAAAGATCAATACCCTGTACGATAATGACCATTACCATACCGACAGCTAGGATAAGAACGTAACTATACTGGAAAAATATATTGGTAAAATTACGCGGACTCCAGTTTGACCCGCCTGTTAACGGTATGAATATTATCATGATTAAGGCAAGCATGATAAACATAGAATAATTTCTGATATTGTTTTTTATCAGCGTTTTAAAATCAATAGTGGTAACATTTTTGCTCATTTCTTTCTCCTTATCCAACCAAAGCCATGTGCATTATTTTTTCTTGGGT
>NZ_BDHD01000576.1:0-646 GCF_054786075.1 Treponema sp. R6D11
GTGGAAAATCAGGTAAAAAACCACCCCGGTATGTGCCTGTGCAATGAATGTATAGTTGATATTGCCGCGATAGCTCTTAATAATGTTAAGCCGTTATACAGGTTTTCCATACTGGGGACACTTTACACGTCCCAGGCAATGACGGAGCAGTCTTATGCGGAAAGCGTCAAGAAAGCCGTGTCCGACGCGATAGAAAGGGTTAAGAAAAACCCGGCTCACGACTAAGTTCCGTTCGTAGTCTTAAAAGTTATTTTTCACTACTCTAAAGTCCCGCCTAAAGTTTCGCCGTCTTTTTCCAGTACCCATCTGCTTTTATAAACCCTAAAAACCGCGAGCAATTTTCCGCTTGTGCCGTGCCACGCGATATTTCCTTCGCTGTCAAGGGACAGGAAAAAATCCTTGCAGCCCAATAGTTTTACCGGCAATCCGGCGGTTCTGTCAAAATTAATTGTTTTTTCCGCTATTATCTTCGCTCCGTCGCCGCCCGCCGCTACCGCGGTTTTTTCCGCAGACTCCGCAATCAATAAATTAGCGGCTTCTCCGGGATACTCGTATATCTTTTCATTTATCGCCCTGTTTATGGAAAGAGCGTGGATAACCGTCTTTACGCCGTCCGTGTTCCTTGCAACCGAAGCGGCGTAAGTTT
>NZ_BDHD01000577.1:0-754 GCF_054786075.1 Treponema sp. R6D11
ATTCTCTTGACGGAAAATCTTTAATAGTTAATGTTCCATTTGATAAAATAGGTTTCCGCGCGGCTTATCCAATTACACAATTAGCCTTATTGCCTTTTATGGGTTGCGGCAGTATGACAGATTCTGGATATATGCTGGTTCCCGACGGAAGCGGTTCTTTAATTTATTTTAATAATCAAAAACAAAATCAACTTCCTTACAATATCAGAGTTTACGGCTGGGACGAGGCAATGCCCCGCGACGCCGTTATCAGCGATAATAAAGCCCTGTTTCCCGCGTTTGGCATTCATAAAAACGGAGCATCGCTTTTCTGCGTCATAGAAGAAGGTGCAGCCTACGCCAGCGTGCGCGCAGATGTATCGGGACGTAATTCATCGTGGAACATAGTATATCCTGTTTTTGATATAGTTCACGGCGCGTTAATGGATATTGCGGGTAGAAATCAGCGCGCGGTATATTTGTATGAAGCCGCTCTTCCTGAAGGAGAGAGTATTACTCTGCGTTATACGCCATGTGCGGAACCGGGATATATGGGTATGGCAAAAGAATATCGATCTTGGCTTTTGAATAATTATCCTGTTCTCCAAAACAGACATGTTACGGACGGGGTTCCTACAGCGGTGGAAATTATCGGCGCGGTTAATAAAACACAGCATCGTCTTGGACTTCCTTTTGATCTTCCTTTAAAACTTACTTCGTATAAAGAAACGGAAAAAATGATCAAAGATTTTGTCGCTCTTGGGTGGAAAAATAT
>NZ_BDHD01000578.1:0-753 GCF_054786075.1 Treponema sp. R6D11
GTATAATATGTAAGTGCATTGTTCAAGGCTAATGCGCTTGACACGAAGGGGTGATACATATGAAAAAGGTACTAAGTTTTATTGTTATAGCTTTGTTAGCATTTGCTATTTCGCCAAAGGCTTATGCTGCTCCGCCAAAGACAACTTCGTCTTCTGCTTTTGTTAATTATAATAGTATCAAAGTGACCGCTGGGAAAAAATCTGGTGTCACGGGCTATAAATTTTATCGTTCGATGAGTAAAAACGGTACATACACATTGGTTAAGACGCAAGCCTCAAATGTTTTCACAAACACGGGGCTTGGCTTCAATAAGGATTATTTTTATAAGGTGAGGACCTATAAAACTACTACGAAGACTGTCACTAGAAAAGTTCGCGGAAAGAAAGTTAAGGTTAAAGTTCCATCTACTAGCCTGTCTGGCTATTCTGCGGTTTCGTCTGCTAAAACAAAGCTCAATACACCTGCGATTTCAGTTAAACAAATTAACGAAAATGTGGATATCTCGACTGGTGAAATTGATGAAGACACTGGAGAACCAATAGTTAACACATCTGTTGTTTCCAAATATGTGATTACCATAAAAACGGTAACGGCGGGTGCTGATGCGTATAGAATCTATCGTTCCGCTAATAATTCGACTTGGACTTTTGTTGGCGAAACTAATGCAACAACATTTACGGACACCTCGAATCAAATTGGCAGTAGAATCTCATATTATAGGGTATATGCTTGGAGAAAAAGCGGCGCAACAA
>NZ_BDHD01000579.1:0-753 GCF_054786075.1 Treponema sp. R6D11
CAACTGTCAATTTTATTATTTTTTCTTTAGACATGGAGGGATAATACCACGAGATTATCAATTTTTCTAGTCATATTTTTAGTTGTTATTTTCTGGTACGCCCTTGTTCCCATCACAGGCGGCTTTTTAAACCGCTACAAATGGAAAAGATTCAGAAATCGATTTAATATTCTGCGTTTATCTCCCATTTTGGACTATAGCGGATACCGTAAATTGGACGGCGAAGGCGGCATTTTTCGATTTTCCGGCGAGATTGAATCAATTACGGACGGGCATACTCTTTGGGTAAAGGGCGATGATTTGACTATTCCTATTTCCATCGCCAAAACCAAATGCTTCCTTTTGCTGGTACATGACGGAGACGGATTCCCCGAAGCTCCGCAGGAAATTCGATGGAACCGAGTTTCCACAATAACAGAGGGCGCAAAAGTATTTATCGCAGGCAGATAAAAACAATATTGACAAAAACGCCTGCAAGCATTAACCCCCATGCCAGAATTTCAAGCATATATGCGCGTAACGCAAAAGAATTGGCAGGTTTGGCTGTAGGATCGGGAATAAATCCGTAACGGGCAAGGTCATAATCAGCCCTTAGTTTTCTTGAATCCCATGAAAGTCTGCGGTAAATGGAAGTAAATAAAATTCCCGGTGGAAAAACAGGAAGGGCGGGAATAAAAACAGCGGATAACGCGCAAATTACAGTTAATCGGAAGGCGGGGCGACCAAGGTAAGTCGCGGCGATAAAAATTAAAG
>NZ_BDHD01000580.1:0-744 GCF_054786075.1 Treponema sp. R6D11
GTTGACAACGTCGTTATAAAATTGTATATTTTAATTAAGGTAATTTTATGATAAATGTAAAATCAAATATAAATGTTAAGATAGATACAGAAATTAAGGAACAAGCCGCACAGCTTTTAGGGCGAATGGGAATAGACCAGACAACGGCAATTGATATGTTTTTTAGACAAATAATAGCAGAGCGCCGCTTGCCGTTCCAGCCAATCGTAAACCTAACAATGGACGAACAAATCATCGCGGCAGCCGTAAAAAGGAATCCCCAAAAAGTTGAAATAAAAACGGACGCTGACGGAAATTTACATATAGACAAAGAGAAAAATCCTGAGGTTTATGATTGGGCGGTAAATGGTTAATGAAGCCATTTGAACTATTCATTACATATATTTCATGGGGAAGCGGCGGAAAAAACCGTCCGGTTTTGGTACTTCTGATAAATGAAAATACAATATCGGTTTACCCGATTACAACACAATATGAAAACAAAAGCGAAGTCATCAAGGCGCAATACTTTAAAATTAATGATTGGGCACAGGCAGGACTCGACAGTCAGTCATATATTGATACTGAATTCTGCTTAACTTTCCAATATCAGTAATCAAAAATAAAAAACCAATAGGAAAACTTACAATCGCAGACAAGAAAAGATTACTTGATTTCTTAACAAAATAAGACATTATGAAAAAGCTCCCGCAAATAACATGCGGGCAGTTATCGTGAATAAATCTCTTTGCCTGTCCGCAACAC
>NZ_BDHD01000581.1:0-744 GCF_054786075.1 Treponema sp. R6D11
GCCGAAACAAAACAACGCTACGATTTTCTTAACAATCAGATGGCTGACCTTCAAAAAGCGCGCAAAGACCTTGAAGATCTTACGGCGGAAATACGCCAAGAAACTTCACAGTTATTCATTGACACTTACAACCGCATAAAGAAAAATTTTCACAATATGTTCCGCCGTCTCTTTGGCGGAGGTCGCGCCGAACTGCGACTTTCAGACCCGAACCATGTATTGGAATCGGGCATAGAAATTTTCGCCCAGCCGCCCGGAAAAAAACTGGAACATTTAAGCCTGCTTTCAGGAGGCGAATGTTCAATGACGGCGGTAGCCCTTTTATTCGCCACCTACATGGTAAAGCCAAGCCCCTTCTGTCTTCTGGACGAAATTGACGCCGCCCTTGACGAACAAAACGTCGGGCGCTTTGTTCACCTTCTTAACGAGTTCAGCGACACAAGCCAATTTATAATAATTACACACAACAAAAAAACAACATCGGGAGCGGGAACGCTTATCGGCGTAACCATGCAAGAGTCCGGCGTAACAAAAGTAATTTCTGCCAGATTTAAGCAGGGCGAATTGGACATTGCGGAAGGGTCTATGCCACAAACCGAGTTATGGGATGCCGACGGCAAGTTTGAAGAAGAAGATATAACGCCCGAAGCGGGAAGAGAGCTACCCGTCGGCATTAACGACCCCAAGAAAGTAACAGACGCTCAGTTAAGACCGATTAGGTCTCGCACGAATGGGGCGGGGCAG
>NZ_BDHD01000582.1:0-743 GCF_054786075.1 Treponema sp. R6D11
TTGTAATTTTTTGCGGTCTTTGTCAATTTGGCTTTCCAAATCTGCGGCGCGCATTCCCATCGAGTCGAGGCAGGCATAGCGTCTTTCCATTTCATAAATGCAGTATTGAAGCGCCTGAAACGCTTTTTTGGAATCGGTAATTACCGGCGTCAATAAATGAGGAATGTCGTTATATAACTTTAATTCAACAATTTTTGGGTCAATAAGCATAAGTCTGCACTCCGCCGGATGAAGCTGATACAGTATCGAAAGAATTATAGAGTTTACACAAACTGATTTTCCAGAGCCGGTAGCGCCCGCGATTAACAGGTGCGGCATTTGAACAAGATCAACTGTTTGCGCTTCTCCTGTGATGTCTTTTCCCATAACGACGGGAATCTCCATTTTTTTCTCTTCGCGCTGAAGCTCATTTTCGATAATTTCTTTAAAAGAGACAATGTTGCGTTTTGCGTTTGGAACTTCGATACCTACGGCGTGCTTTCCAGGAATAGGGGCTACAATGCGCACAGACGAAGCGGCAAGACGCAGGGCAATGTTGTCTTGTAAACCGACAATTTTTGAAAGCTTAACGCCGGGAGCGGGGAGAATCTCGAACATGGTAATTACAGGACCTTTTCTTATGCCTGTAACTTCAGCTTGAATATTAAATTCATTAAGAGTTTCCTTTAATGCGATAGCCGCGTCTCTTGTAGCTTGATCTATTACCCAGTATTCGCCGGCGGGGTATTCGTTAAGAATATCTA
>NZ_BDHD01000583.1:0-743 GCF_054786075.1 Treponema sp. R6D11
TTCTTTATACAATATTCTATCACAGGGTCTATAGATTCTTCAAGCGTTAATCCTTTCGCCTGATACTCCCTGATTTTGTTTATAAAAAAACTGTAGCCGTTCAGACTTTCGCATTTTCTTAAAATTTCCGTATTATGTCCGTGGTTTATGTTGTATACAGGAGCGATTAATTCCAATGGTATTTTATCAATGGTCGATTTTAACCCTTCAATGTCCATGAAAGCGTCGGATAACTTTAATTCCGTATAATCGGGATAATCGTCCGTTCCGTTGTACAAGACGATAAATTCGGGTTTTGGAATTTTTACAATGTTCTTTAGGTACTTTTTTTCTTTATCGAGTATTTTCTGATATATTTTTGATGTGTATTCGAGCAGGCGGTAAGGTATGTTCTCATTTATAGTAGACTGGTGTTCAATAAGCACGACAAGGCGTTTGTCGAGAAGAAGGCATTGGAATAGGACTGTCTCAAGGTCGTGAAGAAGGGCGTCAGTATTTCCTTGAGTTGCTAAATCAAGATTTGACGATAGATGAAATTAAAGAACGGCTTCAACAGGAAGCGAATTAATCCCTCACCACAACCAATAAAAAAAGCGGGGACTTACGTTCCCGTTTTTTTCGCTCTTTGTGGCAAAAAAATTACCACACAGGTTTTCTCGTCGCCTGACTGCCTCGGTGGAACCATTTTAATTGTAACGTAGTTGTTTCCTATTCTTATATCAATGTCAGAGGAGCCTTCAAAG
>NZ_BDHD01000584.1:0-632 GCF_054786075.1 Treponema sp. R6D11
GCGGCTTCGGGTTTGTTGCCAAATATCGCTGAAGCGCCCTTTCGGGGCCGCCTCGTTTCGGGAACTCGGGCTTAAAGCCGAAATTCCCCCTACGGCGTTTTTTAAAACGCGCAGTTTTTAGAAATTACTACTTTTCCGCGCGCTTTGTCAAGCGTCCTTCGGAAAAATATTTCCTGTTTTCGTGTGTTTCGCGCTTGGATTTACGCCGTTTCCGCTACACTTTTACGCTCTTTCAGGCGCGCGCTTTTCAAAGAATTCTCTCTGAAGTTTTTATATGGAAACCGGACTCGCCACTGGCTTTCGCCCGGTTGCTCTACCCTATTAATCTATCTCTTTTTCGGTGTCTTGTCAAGGGAATTTAGAAAAATGTTTATAAGATATTAATAAATTGAACCGCTAAACCGACGGTTACCGGAATTGCCATATTGTCAAAATCTTCAAGCGGCAACGCTTCAACTACGGTGGCGGTAAAAGCCGCTATAAAGGCTACGTTAACATTATGAGAAACGGCAAAAGCGCTGATAAAAACCGCGGTAAAGCATGCGAATGAGCCTTCGACGCTCTTTCCGCAAAGAATCGCGGGGCGCCATTTGCCGAAGCATTTTCCGACCAAACTAGCGAAGCCGTCGCCG
>NZ_BDHD01000585.1:0-740 GCF_054786075.1 Treponema sp. R6D11
GTTATATTCGCTTCGTAATCTTTGCGGAATAAAAAAGGGTTTATCAGAACAAACGCTATCTCTTTTTCGTCTACGGATTGAAGCCACAAAAACGGCGGATTTTCCGAGTCAAGTAATACATAGTCAATATATTCCTCAAAACCAAAAAGCCCCTGGGGAATGCTTACTTTTTGCTTGTCATCAACTTCCATGGATCCATAGGCTTTAGTGTCAACTTTCATTTTTTACTCCTTTATCTAAGGAAATCGAGCAATGTAGGCGGCAGTATTTTTGCCGCTGTCTGTAACGATGCCTGATGCGCGAATTGAGCCATTTTTAAGTCTGTAAAGGCATCTGTAAAATCGACTCCTGTTTCGCGTCCAAGCATATTTGTTACATTCGGAATCTGCGCGTTTATTCTCTGCCACGCAAAATCCGCCCTTTCCTTGCGGCTGCTTACGTCCGCTAATCTCATTGTAACATTATTCAGCGCAAGGTCAATTCCCCCAATACCCTGACTTCCGACAAAATCCTGATCCGCACGATAAAGTCCATCCCTTAAACGAATTACCATGTCAAACATAGATCCGCCGTAAACCCTGGCGTTATTTCCCCAATTAGGCGCGTTGTTTTGCAAATTGCCGTTTATCAATCCCAAATCGCGTAACACAGTAGCTCCGCCTTCTTTGTCCTCTGCGCGGATAAGATGGGCGCTTGTGCCTTCAAGAACTAATCCTCTTGAAATTGGATCGATATACGCT
>NZ_BDHD01000586.1:0-737 GCF_054786075.1 Treponema sp. R6D11
TCAAGCCCGGACGCGAAAAGTAAAATAATGGAAGCGATTGAGGCGATGGCGTATACCTCGTTGCTTACCGCAAGCGTTCCGCTCCCCAAAGAAAAAATGCCGTTTGGAAACCCGGGGATCTTCATGCCCCCAAGGGCGTAAGGCCCGATGACGATGCCCGCTATGAGTCCCCCAAAACCCTGTGGTATTCCTATCTTTTTTGCAAGCCTGCCGAAAAAGCGCCCCGCAAATAAAACTATTCCGATCTGAAGGGCCAATACCGCCATTAACTCGCCGATTGATTCTGATTCTGCCGCCATTTGATTTTCTACCTTTCCAATTTTCTGTATACATAACGGTGGGGGCTGTCCGCCGCCGACCCGAGTTTCTCCCTGCGCCATTCGGCGTATTCCGACCAGTTGCCGTCGTACCAGACGATCTCGCCGTCTTCAAACGCGAGTATGTGCGTTACGATTCTGTCCAAGAACCAGCGGTCGTGGCTGATTACAAGGCTTACCCCCGCGAAGGAGTCAAGCGCCTCTTCAAGGCCGCGCAAAGTGTTCACGTCAAGATCATTTGTCGGCTCGTCGAGCAAAAGGACGTTAGCCCCCTCTTTGAGCATCATCGCGAGGTTCAGGCGGTTGCGCTCCCCGCCGGAAAGCACTCCCACTTTTTTTGACTGGTCCGCGCCCGAAAAATTGTACCAGGCGCAGTAGGCGCGGGAGTTTACCTCCCTCGCGGTCTGCCCCGAACCGAGT
>NZ_BDHD01000587.1:0-736 GCF_054786075.1 Treponema sp. R6D11
GCCAGAATAACTTCCCAGAGATAAATTCCACGGCCGCGAATTAGCGCCCTTTGAATAAGATACCGCCACACAGCCTTCCGGCCTTATATTTATTTCAAGAAGCCCCTGCGTTCTGCCAGCGGAATATTCGCTTGCGGACGCGAGTTTCCAACGCCGTCCGTCAGCGTCGCGCAACGCGCCTTTTTCGTCTTCAATGTAAACAAGTATTTCCGAATCGATATTGGCGTCGGGAAGCACAAAGGAAACGGCGCGTACGGAGTTGGAAAGATCGATATAACTGAACGTCCTCTCCCTGCCGCCTAAAAAAACTTTTTCGTCCCTGGAAGCCGCGTCGTAGCGGAACAAAGTGTGGACGTTAATTCCGCCGCTTCCTACGCGACCGTAATAACCGAACGAAGAAGGGGAATCGCCGCCAAGATCCAGATACGGAAACGAGGGAAAATCAAGGCCGGTGTTTCCGACTCCCTCATATTGGACAAATTCCCCGGGAAGCCCCTGATACCCTGCCCTGTATGTGTTCTTTTCCGAATCGTCAAGGAAAGTCGCCTCCACAAACCACCTTTTGTTTATCCACAGGGACATGGTAAGGTCGGCTTCCTGGGCGAACAATACCGGCGTTTCGGGGGAAAAAAACTTTGTCCCCAATGGGGACGTGGAAAACCCCGCGTTTCCCTGCAAAGTGCCCATCCACGAACCCGTTAAAAACAAGGACACGTCTGAATCTCCGATGGAAAAG
>NZ_BDHD01000588.1:0-736 GCF_054786075.1 Treponema sp. R6D11
ACACAGGGTTCAGCAGGGCTTTTTCCTGAGGTGTATGCCAAACTTCCTTTTGTTTCTCTTGTGAAGTTTTTTAGTGAATATAAATTGGATTATAAAAAGGCGAGATATTTGCCAGTGACAAGGTTTTCCATGAAAAATAATAAAGTTTGTTCGATAATGGCAGAAAGAGCGAAAACTGCAAGCGCTAAGGAATTGGCGTCAATTACTATGATACCTTATCCTAACAAAGACGCGCTTGATATTTGTTTTAAGGTTCAACCGTTGGAAAAGCTTTTAGAGGTATATGACATCTGCCAAAAGAAGTTTGCATATTTTGCTGAGACTTCGCTTTTAGAGGCAATAAATAGTTTTGACACGGTTGCCATTGCGAAGGCTAAAGGAGAAACTTTGGAAACAGAGGGGATTACTGCGCAACTGCCTGCTGATGCTTTGCAAGAAACTCTTGAACCGGAAGGAAGCAAAGGTCTGCCTTCTGTGCAAGATATGACTCCGGCGGAGAGGCTTAAGATGATGGAAAATATTAAAAGACATGAGAAAAAAATAGCGCCTGTTAAAGAAGCAGAAAAAGAAGCAGTTGAAAAATTGCTTGCTACACCCGCCTCACAGGAAACAAAGCCTACTGAACCCATATCTACAGACCCTAAAATTATTCTAACAAAACCGTTATAAAAAAAGAACCCTTTCTAGGGTTCTTTTTTAGTTTATAATTAAATTTACTATCTTTGCGCTAGCATCT
>NZ_BDHD01000589.1:0-626 GCF_054786075.1 Treponema sp. R6D11
AGCTGGCTAGGGTAGTAGTCATGGCGGTCGGAAAGCCCCACCTTGTCCAGCGCCTCTTTCGCGATACGTTCCGCTTCGGGTTTGGGGATTTTTCGGGCCAGTAAACCTTCCATTACGTTGCCCAACGCCGTCTTATTGTTAAACAGGTTGTAACTTTGAAAAACAAAGCCGATTCTTTTTCGTATCGAGTATATTTGGGCTTTGGAAACGGCGGTAAAATCATAACTTTCATTTTCGAAAACAAGAGTTCCTTCATCGGCGCGTTCAAGAAAGTCGATGCACCGCAGCAGGGTGGTCTTTCCCGCGCCGCTCGGCCCTATTATTGTAAGAACGTCCCCCTTGTTAATCCTAAAGCTTAATCCGTTAAGAATCACGTTTGCGTTAAAAGATTTTTTTATGTTTAACACTTCGATCATCGCGCCTTACGAGGCCTCCCGTACCGATTTACTCTTACTTGATTATACACTTTTTTTTTAAAAAATGCAGGGGCTGAAAATCTCAACCCCTGCCGCTCCTTTTTATGACTTGCTAATACCTTCTTCCAACGCTTCGATAATATCGTCGATATGCTCAATGCCGATGGACAGGCGGATCAAATCTGGCGAAAGCCCTCCTTCTTTCTGCTG
>NZ_BDHD01000590.1:0-735 GCF_054786075.1 Treponema sp. R6D11
ATCCAGTTGTCGCCGCCCGGGATTCCAAAATTAGCCTTCTCTATAAAAACAATTTCCGCGTCCCTTTCCTGAAAATATTGATCGTTTTTATAGATAATTTCTTTTATTTCTTCTCTTTCTTTTTCTTTGGCGATTTCGATTGGATCTTCATATATTTCTTCTTCGGCAATACTCTCAATTATAACAGGTTGTTCTTTCTTTTTATTGCAAGAAAAAAGCAATAGCGGCAAGATACAAAGAAAAATATATTTTTTGAATTCCATTGTATGAATATTATATTATATTTTTAGAGTTTTTGTCCTTTGTAGCCTGTAATATCTAAAACATTATTCTCAAAAGACTTCTCGCAGAGGCGCAGAGGCACAGAGTTTTTGTCCGATAGCTCATCTTTGATCTAGACATATTATCCTAAAATCATAAATCATGAAAGTAATACAATGGTCTTTCATACAACAACCTTTGCGCCTCTACGAGAACCTCAACCGAGCCGTAAAGCGGCGAAGGTTCCCCTCTTGATGTATTTTTGTAAATATTTAGTTGTTACTTACTACTTGGGTAATCTTCAGGAAAAGCCTTTCTAAAAAAAGCGTCAAGGAGTCCTTCTTTTTCTAATTTATCCCTACACTCCTTTACAAACTCAGGAGTTATCTCTGGATTAGGCAAAACATCATTATTAGTAGTATCTGCCTTAACAGGAACTCTAGAATTTGAAGATTTACTTGCCATGCTTACCTC
>NZ_BDHD01000591.1:0-735 GCF_054786075.1 Treponema sp. R6D11
GGTTTCAATGCGGAACCGCGTTGCGAATGCCGCTTGAGATAATATATTTTTATGGAGGAAGAAAATGAAGAGAAAAAACATTTTACTAACCTGTTTTGTCCTCGTGTTAATACTCTGTAGCGTTACTTCTGTTTTTGCTCAACAAATTCCAAAAGCGCCCGGTAAAGTCGGTAACACGCTTAGAGGAATGAACATTGTTGTAGGCAACTGGTGGCATAGCTACGATACAAAAGCTACACCGCCGACAAACCAATGGGTGGGAAGTGAGTATCAAGAAAAGCAGCTTGATTACCGCAAAAGACTTTTACAGCAATACAACTTTACAATGATGGACAAGAGTATTGCAAGCTGGAATGAGATGCCGCAAATTTCGGCAACATCAATTATGGCAGGAAAACCCGCCGCTACAATTTTTGTATTGCAGCCGGATTGGGCGCTTGCCTTGTATCGACAGAACCTTATTTATCCTGTAGGAAAAAGTAAAGCTGTTGACTGGAAAGCTACTACTCCGATTGAGTGGAACAGATCCGTTACATCAGCTTTTACATTTAAGAATGGAAAAACTCAAGATGCTTATGCTTTTGCCGAAGGTTACGGCGGAAGCCAGCACGCCGCTTGCGTGTTCTTTAACAAGAGATTATTCAAAGAAGCCGGACTTGATCCCAATCTTCTCTATGATCTTCAGAAAGCAGGAACATGGGGTAAGCATCGGGCTTGCGTCAGGAACCATAATTT
>NZ_BDHD01000592.1:0-734 GCF_054786075.1 Treponema sp. R6D11
CGGTAAGAACGTCCTTGATTTCTTCTTCGACAAGCGCCACCAGTTCGGGGTCGTCAACCTGGTCGATTTTGTTCAGGAAAACGATCATGTTGGGAACGCCTACCTGACGGGCGAGAATGATGTGCTCGCGCGTCTGGGGCATGACCGAGTCAGGCGCCGAAACGACGAGGATCGCCCCGTCCATCTGGGCGGCGCCCGTGATCATGTTTTTGATGTAGTCCGCGTGTCCGGGACAGTCGATGTGCGCGTAATGGCGCTTGTCCGACTGATACTCAAGGTGGCGGGTATTAATTGTAATACCGCGAGCTTTCTCTTCCGGAGCGTTATCAATATCATCAAATTTCATTTCCTTGTCGCCGAATTTCCTTGCGCAATGCATGGTAATGGCGGCTGAAAGCGTGGTCTTGCCATGATCAACGTGACCAATCGTTCCGACGTTCATGTGGACCTTAGTCCTATTAAATTTATCCTTTGCCATCTGTGTCCTCCTTAATGAACACTAAATATATTTTCTTCGTACTTAACGTACATAAATACTTTCTTTGAGTGGGAAACGAATTAAGCGGAAAATCAGCCGTCTATGCAAGTCTGCACGTTACGCAAAATATCCACATCGTTCCACCTTTCCCATTTTCAGTTTGACAACCATTAACCGTCAAACAGGCAGTTGCGAAGCAACTGCAAGCAACTTGCACAGCAAGTTGCAATGATCGGTTTGGAAACCTACCATTTAC
>NZ_BDHD01000593.1:0-734 GCF_054786075.1 Treponema sp. R6D11
TCGCGGTAATGTTTTAACTTATAGTATTTCATTGCTTTTTGAAATTCTTTTTGCCGGTAGGCTTATGGACTGTGGCAAACTGGAGTCTTACAACTCTTATGGACGGCAAGGGGCGAATGTTTGAAATTTATATGTCCGTTTGTTATGCGCTAACGCCTTATGTAATCATCACCGCAATTACAATAATTTTAAGCCAGTTTATCACTTTCGATGAAGGCGCAATTTACTGGGTGCTTGCGAGTTTTGCCGCTATATGGACAGGTATTCTTATACTTGCCGGAATGATGATGGTTCACGATTACAGTCTTGTCAAAACAGTGCTTTCCAGCCTGCTTACAATAGTAGGAATGGGAGTAATGGTGTTTATATTTGTAATATTTTTCAGCCTTATTAGCGATGCTGTTTCTTATTTTGTATCGCTGTATAAAGAAATATTGTTCAGGTTGATATAGGAGGACGGGCAAGATAATTAAGTTTCCCCCACAGTTTACGTTCGCCAAACCATACAAAGCTGTACGGATAACGCTGTACACGCTCGCGGTTCACAAAACGGGCGGCGTCGCTGTAAAGATTAAATCCGCTAAACGCTTTTACATCTCTCATAAACATAAAATCAACTTCAGGATAAACAATAAAATTATTTTGTTCCGCCGTAATGACGGTATGTTCAAAATCTTTTTTGCTGCCAAGCGCGTTAATTAATTTGATTTTTGCAGGCACTGTATGCTCTACAC
>NZ_BDHD01000594.1:0-734 GCF_054786075.1 Treponema sp. R6D11
TGTTACTGAAGGATTAAGAATATGGACAAATAGACCATATTTTAGAGATAATCCCCAAGAGGCAACAAAAATACGATGCTTTAATCAATGACATGATTAAAGATATACGAAAAGACAGGGTGTACATTACTGGACCAAATTGTATAGTCCTGCTCGAAGAATTATGCGATAAAATGATATTAAAACCCGGTATGCGTATATTGGACATGGGCTGCGGAGCCGGATTTACATCGATCATTTTGGCGAAAGAATTTGACGTTACCGTATTTGCCAATGATCTTTGGTTTAACGCTACCGATAACTACCAACGTTTTGTTAAAGCCGGCGTTAGCGATAAAGTTTCACCTATTCAGGCGGAGGCTCATAAACTGCCTTATGCCGATAATTTTTTTGACGCTGTAATAAGTATCGACTCATACCATTATTATGGAACTGATGAATGTTATTTAGGGGATCATTTTGCAAAACTTGTTAAAAAAGGCGGACAATTCGGCATCGTAAATCCCGGATTGACCCACGAATTTGAAAACGGTCTGCCGCAGGCATTGAAACCACTATGGGAACCGAATATGTACTCATGGCACAGTGCCGAGTGGTGGAAAAAATTGTGGGACAAATCAGGACTGATTGAAGTTACATATTCAAATGAAATCCCCGACGGAAAAGCAATTTGGCGCGCTACCGCTGACGAAGAGCTTCATGCCGCTGATACGGAAAATTATTTAACCCTTATT
>NZ_BDHD01000595.1:0-730 GCF_054786075.1 Treponema sp. R6D11
GTAGGATCCGCGCCGGCTTGTAAAAGCGCAACGGCGGGCTTCAGCCACCTGATTTTCATCAGGACGGTTTCTCCATCTTTGCCCTGCAGGTTGGGATTGGCTCCAGAACTTATAAGAAGGTCTACCGCTTCTTTTGAACGGACGGCCATCAAAGCGGTTTCTCCATCTTTGCCCTGCTGGTTTGGATCAGCTCCACGCTTTAGCAGAAAACTTGCAACTTCAAGATTATTTGTTTCGACAACGCAATAGAGGGCGGTCTTCCCTGATATGTTAAGTGCGTCAACAGGGGCGCCACGCTCAACAAGCAGGGGAACGAGAAATTGAAGTTCTTTTTTCCCGACAGCCCAATAAGCAGTTGGAATTGTGCCCTCCTTGCTAGGAGGAGCACATTAGTTATACTAAGTTAACTGAATGGAACAAGTCCGTTATAACGGCACTGTTGGAAGCGGGGACGAATCCGGCGATTAAAGACGATAAAGGAGATTCCGCTCTGATAACGGCTATCCGCATTTCCAAAAAGAACAAAAATCTGGCTGCCATAAGGGACATTGTACAAAAATATACAAGCAAAGAAGATATTAAAGTTGCGTCAACCGACGTGAGAAAAACGGTTTCGGCGAAACGGCGCAAATCGGCTTCTGAAAACATTCCGTATACCATGAAGGCTTTAATTTTTCCAGTTGCATTGGGAGGACTTAGTTATTTTATGAGGGAAGTAGCGTATAAAGAT
>NZ_BDHD01000596.1:0-729 GCF_054786075.1 Treponema sp. R6D11
CCTTTTGGCCCTATGCCCATTGATTCCGAACTACGTTCCGCCCTGCAGGAAGAACTTGCCGGCGAAGAGGACTGCTACCGCGACAACACCGTCGAGGTGCTTTTACCCATGGTTCGCTTCTTTTTCCCCAAGGCTCAGCTTGTGTGGACGCGCCTGCCCGCCGAAACCTCGTCATTCGCCGCAGGAATCGCAATCGCTAAGGCGGCGGCTAAATTGAAGCGCAAGGTAAACGTCCTCGCCTCCACCGATTTAACCCATTACGGCGTCAATTACGGCTTTTCGCCTCGCGGTTCGGGGAGCGCCGCCCTGCGCTGGGTGCGCGAGGTAAGCGACGCCAACTTTATCAAGGCGGTCGAGTCGGGAAACAGCGGCGAGGTTCTTCTTCGCGCCGCAGGGGATTTTTCCGCCTGTTCCGCAGGCGCGGTTTTAGGCGCGATGGGTTTCGCCAAAGAGGCGGGCCTTGGCGGCGCGAAGCTTTTGGAGTACGCGACCAGCGCGGACATGGAAGAAGGCGTAGTACCCGACTCGTTTGTGGGATACGCGGCTTTTGCGTTTGGGGAGTAAGTTCACAGCACTTTCTCAATCTGCCCGATACAATACCGCTTCGTCTCTTCTATTAATTCCGCTGTAGACAAATTAGCTCCCATATTGCGGTGCTTAATCGCTGCGGCGGTTGGTAATAATGTGGTAAAAATCTGTCTTTCTTTTTCATTAAACCCGTCTGCAGGC
>NZ_BDHD01000597.1:0-727 GCF_054786075.1 Treponema sp. R6D11
CTTTGAGACCTCGCCCGTTCATCGCAGTATCCCGTGTTCTCATCGCGGTGGTGTCACCAGACACAAAGATATATTAGGTTTTTGTTTAATGAATGTTGGGGCGAGATAGGACGAAAGAAAAAAACAATGCGTGCATGTATGTCCGCGCACAAGGAGGAATCGGTTCTAATCAAAGCCCAAATATCTTCTTTATCAAGGGAGATAGGCTTTGCGTCGACGATTTTCAAAAGACCGCATACATATACGAACCGTCTCATATCTTCGACTGGATTTGCAGGCGTTCGGGCAGCCATAAAAACAACTTTAAAGACATACAAGACAAAAACATCAGGCTAGTTAGAATGGTTATACCAACATGGCTAAATCTTTTATTCAAACGAAATTATATAGACAATAACGACAAGTTTCAAAACGATAAAGTCAAACTAGCAGACAGAAACAAAGGCGGAATCTCATATGGGCTAAAAGGCACATATCTTCGTCTTTTTTGCGAGACTACGCTATATACTGACCAAACTTTCCTCGACTCTTCGGAGACGATAACGAGGCTTGTGAACTCATATGCAGAGGCAGATAGATTCCCGCAAAGAGAGTATAATAAACAAATCGTTGCCGATCTTCTAAAAAAACTAAACCTATCCAATGATGATATTTCTCTAGTAAGCGAATATGACCAAGAACTAATTGATATATTGCAAAAACCGCCTGCTGTTCGAAGTGTATTAAA
>NZ_BDHD01000598.1:0-726 GCF_054786075.1 Treponema sp. R6D11
ATTGGGTATCGCGTAAAACATGTTTTGAACCGGCGCTATTTGTTATTACTCCTTCTCGTCTGGAATTGTTAAATGGGATTTTAATTCCCGGTCATCGTTGCGTTCCCTTCGCCAACCCGCTGACACTTCCTCATCGTTATAAATTTTTTTGGAAGGGTGAGGCTATACCTGTCTCAACCACTGAAGCGCCGCCTGAAGATCTGTATCCTTACTACTGTGTTTACGGCGAAGAATTTGCGCCGCAGTATATCGCAAGGGACAACCCTGAAAACGAAGAAGCTTTTAACGCCGATCCTTACGAAGACCCGCCCGAAGTATCTATACATACGCTGGATATGCGAGGCATTTATCGCGAGTGCGCCTTTGTACCCGGAGATCGTTTTTTAGTCCGTACTCTTAACTGGAATGAATGTAAGTTTGAACTGGAAAAAGTGGGAAAGGAAGATTGGTCACGCGGTTCTTTAGATGAATGGCAAAAAGCTGCGGAAAGCGGTTTTGAAAACAGTTTTGCGATACTTGGTCCTGGAGCAAGCACCGAAGAACAAATTGCTTTTGCGTATTGGTACGGCGGTGAGCGCATGAGAGAAACCCCCGCTTATTCTTTGGAAGAATTTTTATATGAAAAAACAAATCGAATAGATACCGTGCCTTACGGCATAGAAACCCGTTTTTGGTTTGCAGGTAAGGAAATTCCCGACAGCGTGAATCTTCAAAATTATACAGTTC
>NZ_BDHD01000599.1:0-725 GCF_054786075.1 Treponema sp. R6D11
GATTTTCCCAGATATGCCAAAAATATGGGTTTTACAATAATGGATATGCAAGAAAATGAAACTATAACATTTCATAAACTGCCGCTGAAAAAAAATCATAAAGACCCGTTTGATAGAATGTTAATATGGCAGGCAATAACTAAAAATATGACCATGATAAGTAAAGACAAATTATTTGAACAATACAAAAAAGATGGATTAAAATTAATCTGGTAATTTGTAAATTGTCTAAAAGTTGTATGCCCAAGAATTTTACTTGGGGTCCTGTCCGAAAAAAACGCCTCGACTCACCGTCGAGTCATTTTTTTCGCCACCCCTCAAGTATGCTTTTGGGCATACAGCTTGTTATTATTTAATCGAATTCAAAATTATATCATCTATCTTTTTTCTTTCCGTCTCAATTTGTTTTTTTATATAGTTTTGTTTTTCTATTTCAGTTTCAATATTTTCTACTATTTTATCTTGTTCTTTAATCGAAATATCTAACATCGGGAATTCTTGTAATTGGGTTGGAAATATATTTGTATTATTACCTAGACCTTTTTTGTTTATTTCTATAAGGTATTGAAAATAATCTGTCCTAAAATAATAATAAGCAAATTTAGGATTACAATTTTTTAATCTTATTCTCATTGTAAAGTCAGCAAAAATTCCCTCAATACTAGCATCATCTATAATAGCAACTTTACCAATCGTTCCTTCTCCAGAACGTGCCAGTATAATAT
>NZ_BDHD01000600.1:0-725 GCF_054786075.1 Treponema sp. R6D11
TAATTACGGTTTTTCTTGTTTCAATTTTATGTTTTCTGTCCTTTAGCGTTATTCGTGGAGACCCGGCAACTTATCTTGCCGGAATTAACGCTTCACAGGAACAATTATCGGCGTTACGTGAAGAAATGGGGCTTAACAGAAACGTTATTACCCGCTATCTTGACTGGCTGTCCGGTTTTGTTTCAGGCAGGGCTGGCGTAGCGTTAAGTTTTAGGGGAGAGGCTATCTCCACGCTGATTTCCGAGCGTCTTCCAGTTACAATAACTTTAGCCCTGCTTTCGCTTTTTTTTGTTTTGCTAATTTCCATACCTGTTTCACTGTTGACTGTAAACAAAAAAGACGGCATACTTGACGGCGTTGTAAATTTTTTCACCGCCGCCGGATTAAGCACGCCCGGCTTTTTTATGGGACTTCTTTTTATTTTTATCTTTGGTTTCGGCTTAAAATTTTTTATCCCCGGCGAATATATCAACTACAATGAAAACTTTTTTGGCTTTATCCGCTGTCTTTGTTTCCCGGCTCTCGCTATTTCAATTCCAAACGCCGCAATTCTTATTAAATTTTTAAGAGGCTCGCTCTTTGCGGAACTTAAAAGCGATTATGTTATAACGGCAAGAAGCAAGGGTGCAAGCGGACTTTATATCCTGCGTAAACACGTCTTAAAAAACGCTCTGTTGCCGGCAATTACCATATTCGCCATGATAATCGCCGAAGTTTTTTCAGGC
>NZ_BDHD01000601.1:0-724 GCF_054786075.1 Treponema sp. R6D11
AACACAGGCATGAAAGGAACGCTTAACAGCGCGCTAACATCTATGGCAAGCTCATTTACCTCCACCGGATTAAAAGCTATCAATAGCGGAATAGAGTCACAAAAATTGGAAGGTTTTAATAACTTAAACAAGAACGATCTTAAAACTCTAAACGAGCTTGTCGGCTCTTTTGCGGGACAAGGGGTAAATTATGCTTTAGGAAACGATTTTACCTTGAATGTGTTAAACTTAAGTTCATTTACGGAAAATAAATACAATAGCGGACTTCTTGAGCTTCATCTTGGGCATGACGGCGTAAATATGAGCATCGGAACAGGCGGCGCAAATGTCAGCATTGATAATCTGGTGTCTGCTTACAAAGGCGCACAAGTATGGAACATAAATACAAAAATAAGCAATTATGGAAAAGAAAATGATTTTGACGCATTAATAGCATTACGCGTCCAATACGGCTACGGAGATAATAGACAAAAAGAGCAATTATGTGATATACTAAATGGTAAGGCAATAATCAATACCAAAGCTGAAGGGGATTATTTTGCTGAAACCACAATTAATGAGGACGGAAAAAGAGTGATAAATCTTGCCAGTTATGAAAAAGGCATGAGCAGAGATGATCAATATCTTCTTGGCGTGGTACTTGGGTATGAAGCGTACAGAGACGGGTATACTATCGGACAAACAGATGCGAATGGGGAAAAAGTAACTTATGCAGCGCAATCAG
>NZ_BDHD01000602.1:0-723 GCF_054786075.1 Treponema sp. R6D11
GAATAAACCTTTACATTATAAATTTTACCAAAACGCAAATGAGAATTAAAGAACGCGCTCCGTCACCGTGGACTACCGTCCTTTTACGAATGGCGATGATGGAAGCCGCTGAAAAAGCCGCGCGAAAAATAAAATGCAAATGCCTGAAATCCCAATTAAATGGGAAAGTACGTTTTCTACTTCCTGTGTTTTTTCTTCGGGAGCTTTTAGGTAATAGCGTCCGGCTGTGAATTTTAATTTTACGCCGCCTATGCCGGAAAGCAGATGTTTTATATTGTGCTTTAACGCCCCTTCAAAACTTTTGCGGTTGTCGCCTTTCAGAGTCAGTTCCGCAGGTTTTAATAGCCAATTACTTACAGAAATTTTAACACCTCCGTAACCGACCCTAAAAAAAGTTCTATTTCTTCGTCCGTAGTAGAGTAGCCTTGAGAAATCCGTATACCTTCGACTCTCAATTTTTCATCGACATTCATTGCCGAAAGTACAGGGCGGTCGGGGGACGATGATGAGCAAGCCGAACCTGTGGAGACGGCGAAACCCAAATCATCAAGAGAGCGAGCCATAACTTCACCGGGAATGTCCTTAAATGCGGCTTGTAAAATGTAGGGAGAAAATCTGTCGTCTTCAGGGGAGCGGCAGGAGGGAATGATTGTACATCGTTCCATTGCCGCAAGAGAGGTTATCAGTTTTTTCCAACGGGCTTTCGCTCGCTCATATTCAAGT
>NZ_BDHD01000603.1:0-721 GCF_054786075.1 Treponema sp. R6D11
ACTAAAGGCATTCTTCCTGGTTTTGACACGCCCGGAGCGCTTGTGTGATCGGCGTAATTGACTACGGCGCGGGAAACCTAGGCTCTGTTATGAACGCCTTAAAGCGGCTTTCCGTTCCCGCGCGTTTTGCCGAAGGACCGCAAGAACTTTCACCCTCGACTTCGCCCTTTGATAAAATAATTTTTCCAGGCGACGGACATTTCGCTACCGCAATGGCGTCTATTAACAAGTCAGGTTACGCGCAAGCCATAAAAGAATGGATAAAAGCGGACAAACCCTTTTTGGGAATCTGTATCGGCTTACAGTTGTTATTTGAAACTTCACAGGAAGCCCCAAATACGCACGGACTTTCGGTAATTCACGGAACAGTGCGGCGTTTCCCAGGACGCAAAGTTCCGCAGATTGGCTGGAATCAGACAAACGCCAAAAAAGAATCGAAAATTTTCCGGGGCTTAACAGAAAACAGTTTTTTTTATTACATACATTCATACTACGCAGATCCCGCCGACGATTCGGTAACCGCCGCGCAAACCGACTACTATGTCCGTTACTGTTGCGCCGTTGAACGAGGAGCATTAGCCGGCGTGCAATTTCACCCGGAAAAATCCGGCGCGGCAGGGCTTGCCCTTCTTAAAAATTGGGTGGGGGTCTAAATGCAGGCAAAACGTATAATTCCATGCCTTGATGTTGATGACGGCAGAGGAGTGAAGGGAATAAAATT
>NZ_BDHD01000604.1:0-611 GCF_054786075.1 Treponema sp. R6D11
ACCCAGAACCATTTAAAGGCCGCGGCGCTGGCTGCTGCCCAATTTGTTACTGTTGAAGAATTGGACCGTTACCACACCATGGAAGATTCAAAAACCCAGAGTTATCAGGACTTAAAAAGGAGGCTGGTGCAATTTTCAGAAGAATACAATGTCAAGTATGTTTCATATTTTAGGCAGTACGATCAGAACAATTTCCAATACATCGTTGACAACGACTTTGATCCTGAAACCATAGTGGGACCGGGAACGGTAAAACCGATCAAGGATATCGCCAGAGCCGCCCTAACCGGAAACGTTACGGCGACAGACCTAGGCAACTACAACGAAAGCTTTGAAGGTCTTCTTGCGGGTTTCGCGCCGGTGTATGACAAGGACGGCAATTTCTACTGCGTCGCCGACGTCGATATAAAAGATAAAATCATTTTAGATATGCGAAGATCCTCGCTTATTATGACGATACTCCAGATTAACGCCCTTTCAATTTCCGTGCTTTTCGGCATTTTAAATTCTCTGTTATACCGCAGTAAGGCGAAGCAAATTGAAGAGGCCCATGTCAAGCTTCAGTATTTTAACAACAATATGCGCCAGGCATTCTCAACGTATCTTTCGGA
>NZ_BDHD01000605.1:0-720 GCF_054786075.1 Treponema sp. R6D11
GGGGCCGACAATAGCTATTCCCATCTACCCCTAATTATACCCCAATTACCCCCTTTTGTGAAAGGGGTCTGGACCCCCCTACAGGAAAATCCCCCAAAAAACCCCCCCCTTTCATCCCCCGGGGGAGGACGGGGGGGTGAAGAAAAAAGTGGAAAAAAACCCGCCGTATCTCTCGGTTCTTGCCTTCGACAAGGACTATCCTCATGGTCTTGCGTCCGATTATCTCGGCGGATATAGCCTTGTAGTACACGCCCTCGATTGTTATCCCTTCGCGGAAAGCGTCCGCCGTTTCGTTTTGGATAACGCCCGTAGCCTCAACTATGTACTCTTTTTCAAGGCCGCACGAAGGGTGCCCCAGGCGTTTGGCAAAATCTCCGTCGTTGGTAAAAAAAATTAGCCCGCACGAAAGGAAGTCCAGCCGCCCCACGTTGTAAAGCCGCTCCTTCGCGGGAGGCAGAAGGCTCAGCGCGAGCGGCCTCCCCTGCGGATCGTCAGAACTGCAAATATAGCCGGGCGGCTTGTTAAGCGCGATATAATGTTTTTGGGTTTCTTTTAAAACGGGTTTTCCGTCAAGAAGAACGGTATCGCCCTCTTGTACTTTGGTTCCCTGCGCCGTAATTTTTACGCCGTTTACCGTTACCCTGCCGGAAGCTATTATTTCCTCCGCCGCCCTTCTCGATGCGACTCCCGCGTGAGAGAGAAAAACCTGAAGCCTAATAC
>NZ_BDHD01000606.1:0-719 GCF_054786075.1 Treponema sp. R6D11
ACATCCTCGCCCATCTGCACGAGGGCTATCTCTGTCGGGTCGCCTATTTCAAGCGTCGCGTCGTTACAAAGCACGAACCCGTTGATAAAATCGCTATGACGAGCATAATCCAGTTTTTCTGCAGGAAACAGCGCGTTATTATAATAGCATTCTCTAACCGTCATCTTGTTTTGCGTTAATGTGCCTGTTTTGTCCGAGCATACAACCGAAACAGCGCCAAGCGTCTCAACGCTAGGCAGGCGACGCACAATTGTATTAACCTGAGCAAGCCGGCGGACACCAAGGGCGAGCACAATCGTCACAATCGCTGGCAACCCTTCAGGCACGGCGGCAACTGCCAAAGAGATAGCTGTTAATAACATCTCCCTGAAATCTCTATGCTGGAAGACACCGACCAAAAACAGCGCGATACAAATTGCAACAGCGGCGATTCCTAAAACCTTTCCCAAATCCGCCAAACGTTTTTGCAATGGCGTCGATTCCTCTTCGGCGTTCTCAAGCATTGTGGCTATCTTTCCTATTTCTGTATCCATGCCTGTCGCAATAACCTCGCCGACACCGCGCCCGTATGACACATTGGTCGACATAAATGCACAGTTTATCCTGTCGCCTAACGGGGCATTATCTGCAATTTTTGCATTTGAATCTTTCTCCACAGGCATGCTCTCGCCCGTCAAAGCCGATTCTTCGATTTTTAAGTTTGCAGATTCCATCAAAAG
>NZ_BDHD01000607.1:0-718 GCF_054786075.1 Treponema sp. R6D11
GGATCAACTATTCCGTATTTTTCAGCGAGGTCGTTATCTATCTCTACGAACACATCAACAATCGGATTCCCTATGCAAAGTATCTCGCTCATTTTGGTTTGGCAATAATCTCCGCAAGTTCAGGATGTTTTTGAAGATCGTGCACAAGGCTTTCGGCGCGCCCCTTGTTAACATAGTCCTTGCTCTGGAACGTATATGTAAAACGGGTATGCGTATCGTAAGTGCCTTTCATAAGCGCGTAAGCGTCCTCTGTCATTACAAGCTCTTCGTCGGTGGGAATGATGTATATCGGTATTTTCGATTCGGGCTTGCTGATTAGCGTTTCGGTATTTCTTGTGCAGGATATTTTGTTCTTTCGCGGATTAAATACGATTCCGATGCCCTCTAGCCCTTCAAGAATTTTTTCCCGCATGAACCACGCGAACTCGCCGACGCCCGCGGTAAGGACGAGCGCGTCCACCCTGCCGAGAACCGCCCAATAGGCGCCGATGTATTTTTTTACGCGGTGGGCTTCGATATACTGCGCGAGCAGAGCCTGTTTGTCGCCCGCGACGGCGGCGGCCTGAATGTCGCGCCTGTCCGCGAATTTGCCCGTAAGGCCCAAAAGCCCCGACTTTTTATTAAGGGCGGTTTCAATTTCGGTGTCGCTCATGCCCGTCTTTCGCATAACATAGAAGGGAAGGGCCGCGTCAATATCGCCTGAGCGCGTACCCATGAC
>NZ_BDHD01000608.1:0-718 GCF_054786075.1 Treponema sp. R6D11
CTCCATGCGCTTAAAAAATCAAAGAATATAGAGATGGATACCGACCTTAAAGCGGGCGATCTTGAAAAACTTGTCGAAGAATACAAACAAATCGTTAAAAAGAACACGGGTAAAGACTTCCCGCAAGCCCCGCTTGATCAACTTTGGGGCGCTATAAACGCCGTTTTTGGCTCATGGATGAGCGAACGTGCCATAACTTATCGCAAACTGGAAGATATTCGCAACCTTAAAGGCACTGCGGTAAACGTACAATCAATGGTTTTCGGCAATTTTGGCGATGATTCAGGTACTGGAGTATGTTTCAGCAGAGACCCAAGCACCGGTATTAATGAATTTTACGGCGAATATTTAATGAATGCGCAGGGCGAAGACGTAGTTGCCGGTATCAGAACCCCTGAAAGAATCTCTACATTGGCAAAGAAGAATCCTACTATATATAAACAGCTTGTCGGTATTAAAAACAGATTAGAAAAACACTTTAAAGATATGCAGGATATGGAATTTACAGTACAACAAGGCGAGCTTTTCCTTCTGCAAACACGTAATGGTAAACGCGCTGGAACCGCGGCTGTAAAATGCGCGGTCGATATGGTAGCAGAAGGTTTAATCGACAAAAAAACCGCTATTATGCGCGTTACACCCGGTCACCTCGACCAACTTCTGAACCCAATGTTAGGGCATCGCGGTTGCCGTTTAGCCGTAACTTACCCTGAAATCT
>NZ_BDHD01000609.1:0-718 GCF_054786075.1 Treponema sp. R6D11
CGATTTACAGGACATTGACAACATTGACGCCCTAGAAGAAGTCGGCGACATAGATGAAATTGAAGAGATCGAAGAAATCGGCGACGAGGAAGAAATAAAGCCTTATTCGGAAATTCAACTGTCTAAAGGCCTGTTAAAAGCGGCAAACGACATACTTATAAAAATAAGAAAAAAAGAGACAAAAGCCCCGGACGCCGCGCACATGAAAGGGCTTCTTATGCACGCGATTGAATATCTTGATTCAAAGGAAGCCGAAGTCGAACCCGATCCCGACCACATGAGCGGACTGCTTAATCTCGCGATTGGTTTCCTTAACTCTTTAGAAAACAAAAAAACAACTGACGCCGACGAAGGAATCGAAGAAATTGAAGAGATGGAAGAAATTGAAGACGAGGATTCAGATGGACATCATGTCCCGGCCCCTGATTATCACAAACATGAACATGTGGCTGTGGCTGCGGAGAATTTTTCAGTAAGGGAAGAAACGGACAGCCAAGAAGCAGATGACGGCGGACAAGGATTACCGATAGAAATGGAAGTCGTCTCCCCGTTCTCTTCGATGTTCTCTTCACTTAATAAAACCAAAAGTAAAAAAAGAAAAACTACTTCATCAAAGCGCGCGGATTAACAGTAACACCGTTTTTATAAACCATAAAATGCAGATGCGGACCGGTACTAAGACCCGTGCTTCCGACGTCGCCGATACGTTCCCCCGCCC
>NZ_BDHD01000610.1:0-717 GCF_054786075.1 Treponema sp. R6D11
GACAGAAGCAGGCCCAAAGAGACGGCGGAAGCGCCCATCAGGAACGCCCCGATGTATTCGCATACGATAACGCCTGTGTCAAATTCGCCTAACGCAGAAAGGCAGAGGGGCAGGGGGATGGAAAGGATCAGCATCATCACAAGCAGGGCGAAAACGGAAAAGAATTTGCCTAGCACCAGTTCCCATTCGGAGAAGGGCATGGTAAGAAGAAGCTCTATGCTTCCGGTCTTCCTTTCCTCGGCCCAGCTTTTCATTGTAAGCACCGGTATGACGAAAATAAAAATAATGGGTAAAATCCCGAAATAAGGCCGCATGGAGGCGACGTTCATGGTGAAGTAGCGCTGTATAAAAAAAATCCAGACCGAACTGAAAGCCAGAAAGAAAACCGCCGCCCCGTAAAAGGCCGGAGCGTTAAGGTAAGAGTAAAGCTCCTTTCGCGCCAGGGCCATTACCCGCGATTTCCCCTGTAAAAGACGTATTGTAAACTGGTTTTCCAGATTCATAATGCCTCCTTGTTTTGATTTTCAGACGGGCTAACCTCAGAAGTCAGGCTTACGAAAATATCCTCAAGGCTGATTTTCTTGCGGTTCATGCCGATTATTTTAAACCCGCCTGAAACGGCCCAATCGAAAATCATCTCGCCCGCCGGGATGAAAGCGTTGGAGTCGGCGGCGTTGTTTGCAGGCACAAAAAAACCAAGGCTGACAACGCCGTTTT
>NZ_BDHD01000611.1:0-713 GCF_054786075.1 Treponema sp. R6D11
ATATATTTCCGCATACGGGTTTTACGGAGGGGCATTTAGAGAATATAATTGCTGAGCATCCGGGTGTTGACACTGTCTTGGCTTCTATTAGCCGTGTTTATCTCCCCTATATCTTTTTATCATTGTTTGGTTCATTTTCATAAACCACAATTTTCCCATTGATCAAGTTGCCAGTAGGCCACTCTTTAACAAAAGGTGGTATGCTCCTCTTCTTGCACCTTCTTCTAAGCAACATTTGCCCAACATATTCCGGCAGTACATCTCCCGCACAGATATCAAGCACGCTCTGGTCAGGCGCAAAAATCTCTCTTTTAATTGGAATATATCCTAAATCATACAACGGTTCAGCCGTAGCTAAAAGTTTTGCCAAGCATTCATTTTCATCATCATCACCCGTACCACTATGTACAACTTTTATAACCCTATAGTCATTTATAATTTCTCGACTGCTAGCTTTCGTTACATCGTCGAGATATTTTCTAATAGACATAGTTTCCCCCAGCCTATCCTATTTTTTGATTTTAATTCTTGGTTGATTCATACTTGTTCCAAAAGTCATACTTTCAATTTTATCAGGAGCTATTCCCATTTTATCTGCAATCATTTGTCGAATGCTATTCACAGGATTATCAATCTCGTTATAATCAATCTTTGAATTAAAGGCAACTCCTCGCTCTTTTGCAAATTGAGATATTAGTTTATGCATATAAACC
>NZ_BDHD01000612.1:0-713 GCF_054786075.1 Treponema sp. R6D11
AAAAACTGTTGTTGGCGCGGTCGGCGGAGCGCTGGGCGCGATTGTTGTTATATCTGGTTTCGTATGTTTTATGTGTTGTCAGCTGGATTATACGCCAGTGTGGTTTAACGTGATTTCTCTTGGGCTAATTGTCGGCGTGTTTGCACAACTCGGTGATTTGGTAGCATCAAGATTAAAAAGAGAGTTTAAACTAAAAGATTTCGGCGCGTTGCTTCCAGGTCACGGCGGGATCATGGATAGGTGCGACAGCATCATGTTCGTGGCGCCGATTGTGCTTCTCTGGATTCGTTATATCGGCTTATTCTAATGAGGATTATCAAAGGCATCGGCGGGTTTTATTACGTTCGCGATGGCGAGAACACTTTTGAGTGCAAAGCGCGCGGGAAGTTTCGAAACGAAAATATAAAGCCGACGATTGGCGATTTTGTCAAACTTGCAGACGGAAACACGGTTATAGCAGAAATTCTACCGAGGAAAAACGAGCTTGCTCGCCCTGCAGTTTCGAATGTCGACCAAGTCTTGATTGTAATCAGCGCAAGCAACCCAAAGCCGGACTTGTTTTTAATAGACAAGTTAATTTTGCAAAGCCAGCTGGCTGGCGCGGAGCCGATTATATGCGTTAATAAAGAGGATTTGGAAGAGACCAAAAAGATATGCAAGATATAACAACAATCGCGCCCAGCGCTCCGCCGACCGCGCCAACAACAGTTTTT
>NZ_BDHD01000613.1:0-710 GCF_054786075.1 Treponema sp. R6D11
GAACGACACCCGCGCCCTCACCGCGTATCTGAACAATATCTGCGCGTCAATTACGATTAATTCGCCGCGCCCAGAGATTTACAACGGCTACCATGTCGCAATACTCGACAGCGACGAAATAAACGCGTTCGCCACATCTGGCGGGCACATCCTCATAACGAAGGGGCTTATAAACGCCGCTAAAACGGAAGACGAGCTTGCCGGCGTTATAGCGCACGAGATCTCGCACATTCAGTTAAAGCACAGCATCAAGGCGATTAAGTCCAGCAGAATTACGCAGGCCCTTTTGGTTACTGGCACGTCGGCGGCGGGAGCGGCTACGGGAATGGACGTGAACCAGTTAACCGACGTGTTTAACGAATCGGTAGGGGAAATCGTTCAAACGATGGTAAACAACGGCTATTCGCAGACCCAGGAATATGAAGCCGACAACACTGCGCTGTCATTGATGGCGAGCGCCGGATACAATCCGCAGGGGCTTATCCAAATGCTCAACGAACTTAAGGCCATCCAGAGCAAAACCTCAGGCGGCTTTAACAAGACCCACCCGTCTCCCGACCAGCGCATCACCAACGCGGGGAAATCCATCGGCAAATATAAAATCGCCGACAATAGCGCAAGTAGGCAAGCGAGATTTGCGGCGGTAAAATAGCGTCTCTTATATCTTGGAAACAATGCTTTTAAGTAGAGTCGTCACTTTGGCGGCGTTC
>NZ_BDHD01000614.1:0-710 GCF_054786075.1 Treponema sp. R6D11
ATTTTAAGCTGTTCGCCCTGTATGCGTAGAACAGGCTGATAAGTCGCGCAAGTGGACTGAAAATGAAAAAGGATTTATCGCTATGACGGCAAGTACAATCGCCGGCGTAATCATGCGCGACATCTATACCATAAAACTAAAAGAAGCGCTGAATAAGGCGATGGAGGCAAGTAAAGCAAAGAGCGAATTCCTGGCAAAAATGAGTCATGAAATCCGCACTCCAATGAACGCTATTTTAGGTATTACGGAAATTCAGCTTCAAGATGAGTCGCTTTCCAAACATACAAAAGAAGCGCTGGAAAGAATTTTTAATTCCGCGGATCTTCTGCTTGGAATAATAAATGACATACTTGATCTTTCAAAAATTGAAGCCGGAAAATTTGAATTAATTCCAGCTCAGTATGATATTGCCAGCCTTATTCACGATACCGTTCAGTTGAATATGATGCGTTATGAGAGCAAACCTATCGAATTTAAATTGGAAATAGACGAAAACATTCCTGTTATGCTTTTTGGCGACGAGCTTCGCATTAAACAAATTTTAAATAATTTGCTTTCTAACGCGTTTAAGTATACGCATGAAGGCTTAATAAGTCTTACTATTTCATCAGAGCCTAAAGACGCTGACAGTGTAATAATTGTTTTCCGAATCAGCGATACCGGGCAGGGTATGACGGCGGAGCAAGTACAAAAATTAGGCAGTGAATATT
>NZ_BDHD01000615.1:0-708 GCF_054786075.1 Treponema sp. R6D11
TTACAGCACCATGAAAGATGGGACGGACATGGGTATCCCGATAAACTTAGGGGAGAGGCTATTGATATTGGAGCCAGAATTGTATCCGTGGCAGATGCCTTTGAAGCTATGGTCAGCAAAAAATCATACAGGGATTCTATAATTGGTTATCAGGCGATAAAGAACCTGCTTTCCGATAATGAGCGTCGTTTTGACCCTGCGGTAATTATCGCTTTTACAAAAATAATGGGGATTTATCCCATCGGTTCAATTGTCCGCCTTAATGACGGGTCTTTGGCGCGGGTTGTAAGTTTACACATAGAAGCTCCTATGCGCCCGAATGTCCAAATGTTGACAGATAAAAACGGCAATGCTCTTAGCGCAGGAAATATGCCGGTTGTCGATCTTTTGGAAAACAGAAAATTATTCATTAAAGAAGCGATTGACCCGGCAGATTATGCCTAATACCGCCGGGTTGGGGAAAAAAGGAGAGGAAAGAGCCGCCGCCGCTCTTGAGTCCGTAGGAATGAAAATAATCGGCAGAAATTACAGGTCAAAAGCCGGAGAAATTGATATTATCGCCCTTGACGGAGAAACCGTTGTTTTTGTCGAGGTAAAAGCCTGGTCTGTTTTTGGCATAGAAAACCTACAATACAGCCTAAATAACAGAAAAAAGCATAAAATCATTAAAACTGCTAATTTTTTCCTCTCGGAAAATCGAAAATATAG
>NZ_BDHD01000616.1:0-707 GCF_054786075.1 Treponema sp. R6D11
ATCAGCAACCGCTCTTGCAGAAACATCTTGCGCTTCTTTTTTGCCAGCAGCAGTGGTTGTAAGCCTTTTCTCTTCATTTTTCTTTGCAATAGTTGCGAGGCTGGTTGCTATTGTTTTTGCTTCATCTTCGCTTTTGCCTAATGCTATATTTTTGCTGTATTGCAGATCATATACCTTATCATACTCTTGAGCAACAGTGCGCTCAATATAAAGTGTTTTAAATTCAGCAATTCTCTCATCAACAGTTTTTTTATTTTTTTTCTCATAATGAATACCGTCGCAAGCTGTTAAATAATAATTAATATTCATATATGCTGTTGATCCTACCATATTGCTCATTAGCCACTTATACCTTTGAGCTATACTTAAATCAGTCATTACAAGTTTTAATCTTTGGCTTGATAATGTATCCGCCGGTAGTTCTAATGTCATAGAAAGAGAAGCAATAGGGAAGATATACACGCACATAAAAAAACAAACAATATATTTTATTGTTTTCGAAAATATATTTTTCTTGTTATTTTCTGCTTTTTTATGTGTTTTCAATATCCTCCCCTCCTCTCATAAACCTTTGGTTCTAGCCCTCCGCAGGAGCCGTTTGGGGGTGTGGGGCGATCCGGAACGCCCCACGTTTTGGCTACTTTTGCTACAAAAGTAGCATAACATATTCAAAGTTATCCCTGCAACACCGCATTCGCGAACTGACG
>NZ_BDHD01000617.1:0-704 GCF_054786075.1 Treponema sp. R6D11
CATTAAGCATATTTGATTTTTGTTCCAAATGCGGAAAGCCGGTTACAGAAGAGGCCATTGCGGAGCTAAAACACGCTCAGGAAGAAATTGAAAGCCATGTAGAGTCCGACGATCCTGAAGCGGAAAAGAAAACTTTTAGTACAAATCAGGATGCCAGACGATGGTTTAACGCTCAGGCCGCCGCGCAGACGGCCGAAATTGAGGCGGAGCTCGCAAAGCTGGACGAGCTTATCAAGATTGAGACGGGCGTTATCGACGATATGTCGGTAATCAAGGCCGTGGGACACCGCGTTCTGCACGGCGGAATGAAATTTACAAAGAGCGTCATCGTCGATGACAAGGCGATGGCGGCATTCAACGAAGTTAAGGATTTAGGGCCGCTCCATAACCCGGCGAATATCATGGGCATCGAGGCGGCGCAGAAGGTTATGTCCCATGTGCCGCATTGCGCGATTATGGACACTGCGTGGCATCAGACCATGCCGCCTGAATCCTTTATGTACGCGGTTCCAAAGGAATGGTACGAAAAATATCAGGTGCGCCGTTACGGGTTTCACGGGACAAGTTTCCTCTACACCGCGAAACGCGCCGCCGTTTTATTGGGGCAGGACCCTTTCAAAACAAACGTTGTAATCTGCCACATAGGGAACGGCGCTTCCGTAAACGCGGTCAAAAACGGCTGTTCATTCGACACGTCGATGGGC
>NZ_BDHD01000618.1:0-700 GCF_054786075.1 Treponema sp. R6D11
CCCCAATTGCCGCAAAAAAATTAAAAGATAAAGCAAAAGAAACATATAAAAAAATAAAAGAAAATCCTTTAATATCCGTCGTTTAATATCGCCCGCCTCTTTTCCGACA
Source organism: Treponema sp. R6D11 (assembly GCF_054786075.1). Classification (NCBI taxonomy): domain Bacteria; kingdom Pseudomonadati; phylum Spirochaetota; class Spirochaetia; order Treponematales; family Treponemataceae; genus Treponema; species Treponema sp. R6D11. Next base: position 110 of record NZ_BDHD01000618.1, read on the forward strand.
AAATCCGCTATTTTGCCTCGCATATCTCTACGTTTTGAATTTTGCCCGTATGGACAGGTACAAGCGTTTTTTAAAATGTTCTGTTCTCCGGCGCATGATATAATTTGCTTTTCTTCCAGCAGGGCAAGCGGACGGATAAGGCTGACGGGATATTTTCGGTATTTTAAATTAATCGGCATGGCAAGCAATTCGCCCTTTGAGCAAAGGTTCATAAAAAAAGTTTCGATTATGTCGTCAAGATGATGACCCAACGCTATTTTGTTAAAGCCGTTTCTTACGGCGAATTTTAACAGTTCTGTCCGTCTTTGCGTGGAACACCAGTAGCAATTCATTTTTTCACCTTCTTTCAGCCTGCCGATAACAGGCACAAATAAATCAGTAAACGGAATTCCCCATTCTTCCAGCTTTTTGCAAAGCGCCGATTTCTTGCAACATGCGCAAAAGTCGGTACTTATGTGCAAGCCTGCCAATTCATAATTTATTTTTAACGCAGGTTTTATTTGCGAAAGCGCCCACGACAATACGCTAGAATCTTTCCCGCCTGAAACGGCGATTAATATGCGGTCGCCTTCGTTAATAAGGGAGCGTTCC
>NZ_BDHD01000619.1:0-590 GCF_054786075.1 Treponema sp. R6D11
AATGTAGAACCAATCATCTCCGGGCGACTAGCATGTATAATTGCGTTAGCCTCGCTATGGACACTTCGGCATAGTTCGTATCTCTCGCCACGAGGAATATTTTTTTCATTCCTGAAACAGTCTCCTCTGTCGCTACAGTTCGCGCGTCCTCTAGGAGAGCCTGTGTAACCCGTTGAAACGATTTGGTCGTTGTTCACAATAATCGAACCAAAATTTCGGCGCAAACAAGTCCCTCTGCTTGATATGCTTTGAGCAATGTCTAAATAATAATTTGTTTTGTCTTTTCTCACTTTTCTCTCCCTAAGAAGCCATCATTTCTTCTTTTGAAATTTTCTTGCGTATTCTTTGTATTGCATTATCGATAGATTTAGGAGTCTTGCCAACTTGTTCTGCAATTTCAACATAGCTGTTTCCTTCTAAAAATGATTCCAAAACTTTATATTCAAACTTGGATAGTTCACGCTCAAGCTTGCTGAACATAGTTTCCTTGTATTCTTTAGCGAAAAATACGTTTTCTGGAATTTCCGAAACAGGAACAGGGAAGTCGACAGGAGTATAATTCGAATCTTCAGAAGCGGGTTTTGTAAGCG
>NZ_BDHD01000620.1:0-587 GCF_054786075.1 Treponema sp. R6D11
AATAGCGGTTTTCCAGCCCATTTCGCCGGCCCTTCTTTTGCCGGCATATACGCTTCCCAAAGGTTTCCCTTGTGATGGTTTCCGTCCGGGCTCATCGAATCAAGCATGAAGTATAAATGCCTGATCGCGCAGTCCCTCGCTATGTCCCACCTTTGATAACGCTCAAGCCCCTTTATAACCATAAACGTTAAATGCGGAAAAACAGATCCCCTAAAGCCGCGCCCGTTTTCGTCATAATCTTTTTCACTTACGGCGACGGTGGGGAAGGGATGGGGAGTGCCGAAAAATTTAGTGTCGGAAAGTTTAGAAATTAAGCTTTCCGCTTTTTCATCGTTTGGAATTTCAGCGAGAAGCGGCCAGAAACCGGCTATTGTTTTAATGGGAATCTGTTTTTCACTTTTGTTGATATCGTAATAAAAGCCGTCGGCGGCGTTATACATAAGCGAGTTAATTCTTGTTTTAAGTGAAAAATACTGCCGCTTATATTGAAAGCTTATTTCCTTGTCGTTAAGTATATCCGCAAGTGCGGACATGTAAAGCATGTTGATCGCCATCATCGTGTTAAAATCCATGGCGTAAAACGCGTC
>NZ_BDHD01000621.1:0-690 GCF_054786075.1 Treponema sp. R6D11
AGATGTAAGTGCTAGAAAAACTATTATGGCTATTAGAAAAAGAATCAGTAGATTGATTGATGAAGGAAAAGGATTACACTCAAATAGCTCAACAATGTTGGAGAAGATATTTGAATATCTTAAACAAGGGAAAACAGTCATTGTTGATTTATCATTAAAAGACAGTTACGATGCTAATGTGTTATCAGCTGTTTTGGTTAGAAATTTGTTTGAAAATAATAAAATGTATTATACAGCACAAGATGATTCAAAAGTTATTGAAACGGTAATCTGTGTAGAAGAAGCACAAAATGTAATATCCGAAGAATTTGTTCGTTCAAATGCTAATCCATTTGTAAGATTAGCAAAAGAAGGACGAAAATTTAAGCTTGGAATGATAGCAATTACACAAAGACCATCAGCTATTGCCGATGAAATACGCTCCCAAGCTGAGAATTTCTTTTCTTTTTATATGGGTAATACAGATGATATAAAATCGTTAGTTAGATCAAATATAAATTATGATGGTGTTATTTCGCGTTTTATCCAGAATGAAAGTATTCCTGGTAATCTTTATATGGTATCAGCAAAACAATCTTTTGCCTTACCAGTCAAAGTATTGGAATTTGAAAAATTAGTTGCTGATAAGACGTATAAGTAAGAATATTTGTTTTTGAGGTAGTAAATGCTTTTTCAAACAGTTCCAATGTC
>NZ_BDHD01000622.1:0-685 GCF_054786075.1 Treponema sp. R6D11
AAATAATACTGTATGTCCTCGGACTTTCCCGCAAAATGAAGAATTTGCAGTATTTTCGCCCTAAGCTGAAGAAAGTCAGGCGCGTCCCTAGCTCGTGGACGGCTTTGCTGTACGTCTATAATGCTTTCTATTTTTGCAGGTCGCGCCGACATTACAAATATTTTGTCGCTAAGGTATATAGCCTCGTCAACATCGTGAGTTACCATTATTGTCGTGGTTCCGCGCTCTTTCCAAATATTGATAAGCTCGTCCTGCATATTCATTCTGGTAAATGCGTCAAGAGCGCCGAACGGTTCGTCAAGAAGCAATACTTTTGGATAGTTCACCAACGCCCTTGCAAGCGCGGCTCTTTGCGCCATGCCTCCCGATAGTTGATGAGGATATGATTTTTCAAAACCTTTAAGCCCCACAAGTTTTATAAAATGCGCGACATCGTTTTTTTTCTCTTTATAAATATTCCGCGTCTTTAACCCGAACGCGATATTTTCATAAATATTCAACCAAGGGAAAAGAGTAGGGTCTTGAAACACAAGCCCTCTTTCATAACCGGGTTTGTTGATAATATCGTTGTCAAGGATTATCCTTCCTTCGTCTGAAACTATAAGCCCCGCTACTGTCCGCAGAAAAGTTGATTTACCGCACCCGGACGGACCAATAAGAGAAATAAATTCTCCCGCCTTTATAT
>NZ_BDHD01000623.1:0-685 GCF_054786075.1 Treponema sp. R6D11
TCGAATAAAAGTAGATTTGCCGCAGCCGGAAGGACCAATAAGGGCGGCTACGTCCTGTTCTTTAATAGAAAAAAAGATATTTTTTAGCGCTTGAAATTCGCCGTAATAAAGGTCAAGGTTTTTTACGTCAATTTTTAAATCGCTCATAGAGTTTCTCCAAGTTTTTTCCTAAAGTTATCGGTTAAAATTTTTGTTACGGAATTTATTACCACAACAAGAATTACCAGCACGGACGCGGTTGCAAACGCTATGCCAAAATCTTCGGGACGCACTGCTTCATTTGTTAAATAGTACAGGTGAATTGTCAATGTTCTGCCCGATTCAAAAATGGTACGAGGCATATTTTTGGTAAGACCGACAGTAAGCAATACAGGAGCGGATTCGCCTATTACTCTCCCGATTGCAAGAATTACCGAAGTTACAATCCCGGGAAGCGCTGACGGAAGCACCACATGGAAAATTGTCTGCAATTTTGTTGCGCCTAACGCAAGAGAGCCTTCCCGGAAAGAGCCGGGAATTGATTTTAAAGATTCTTCCGTAGTGCGGATAATAACTGGAAGTATCATTATGCTCAATGTAAAAGCGCCCGCTATTATTGATTGCCCAAACCCAAGTAGGCGGCAGAACATAAGAAGCCCGAAAAGTCCGTAGATAATCGAAGGAATTCCCGCAAGCGTTTCTATTG
>NZ_BDHD01000624.1:0-684 GCF_054786075.1 Treponema sp. R6D11
GTCTGACGCAATGGACAGAGTGCGTAAAAAAATTCTGCCGATTCTTTTTGCAGGGAGCGCTTACGCCGAGCGTCAACCTATCGGTCTTGCGGAAATTATCGAGAACGCCACATCGGAAAACGTAAAGGAATTTTATAATCGCTGGTATACAAGCGACAATATGGCTATAGTTTTTGCAGGCGATTTTGACGGGAAAGCTTTGGAATCGCAGTTAGCCCAACATTTTACCATGCCCGTGTCAAGCAAGCCTGTAAATCGACCTCTGCATGAATTGCCGCCGCCAAAGAACGGCAACTTTAACGTCAATATTATTACAGACCCTGAACTTACATCGACTAACTTTTATGTTTATTACAAAATGAACAAAGGACCGCAAAGAGGGACACTTGCGTCTTATCGTGAATCCGTAATTGATTTTTTAATTGACTATATGCTCTCGCTTCGTTTTGAAGAAGCTCATTCCGATCCGCAGTCGGCGACTAACGGCTCGTGGGGCGGTATTTGGCGATGGTCTGCAAACTCTAAGTTTTATTCAATGGGTACTGAACCAAAAACGGGCAGAGTAGAGGACGCTCTTAGGGAACTTCTTTTAGAAAAAGAAGCCGTGCGACGATTTGGTTTTACGGAGAGCGGCTTGCGTCTCTCTAAAAATCGCCTTTATTTTTTCCGCTGATGGAAGATTCT
>NZ_BDHD01000625.1:0-679 GCF_054786075.1 Treponema sp. R6D11
GTATACAAGCGACAATATGGCTATAGTTTTTTACGTCTTCGCTTAAAAAAGTTACCGTATAAGTCCAGTCGTCTAAAACAGCTAACGCTTTGTCAGGTATGCGTTTAACTCCGCCCACTTTCTCGATGGGAATATCAAAGTGGTAAACTGTTTCGTCATAAGAGGTATAAGCGTTAGCATCGCCGCCGAAACGCATACCCAACGATCTAAAATATTCAATTATATCTTTATTAGGAAAGCGTTTAGTCCCGTCAAAACACAAATGCTCAACAAAATGTGCCAACCCTCTTTGATCTTCCCTCTCCAAAACAGACCCGGCGTTTACCACAAGGGCAAGCTGTGCCATGTTTTCGGGCAGAGAGTTTTCCAATATATAATAACGTAACCCGTTGGGAAGCACTCCTGTTAAAGCCCTGCTTGTAAGCGGAATGACATCTGTGCCTTTGCCTAAATCGGCGTAATTCGACGCAGAAAGGCAAGTAAGGATAAGGAACGCCAGAAGTATCGAGCATAAAATTAGGGGGAGTCGCTTAAAAATTTTATTTGTTTTCATGGGTAGAATATAGCATATATTTGTTTGTTTTTATAGAGCATATTTTGAATGTGGGGTATTTTAAGTCTGCCCGATAACAGACACCAGTGCGTTTACTTTCTAAATAAGCGTTCTCATACGAGACCA
>NZ_BDHD01000626.1:0-679 GCF_054786075.1 Treponema sp. R6D11
CGGGAACGATTATCTCTTGTGCTGAAGTTTCTAGCGGATACTCGCAAACGATATATTTAGCTCCAGCGTCTGCCGCTTCTTTAGCAAGGGTATGTCTATCTATTCCTGAACCATGTGTGCAAACGAATATGCCGCCTTTAATTATTTTGCGGGTATCGTTTGTTACATCAATATGCTTTAGTTCGTTGATGTTCATGTGTCTTCTCCTATGTGTTAGTCGTTTATATCGCCTGAACGGAATTCTACGGTTATTATGGTTGATGCAGGAACTTTGGTTCCTGCTTTTAGGCTTTGTGAAATCGCTGTTATTGATGATGAAGTTTTTGATACGGCGGAACCGGTTATTTTCATATTAAGCCCGGCATTTGTTAATGCTCTTTGCGCTTGAGCGAGTGTCATCCTTAAAATGTTTGGCACGATACATTGAGTTTGTTTTTCGTTTTTAGTTGTGTAAAGCGTTATTGTTGAATTGGCGTTCACTTTTATATCCGGTTTTGGGACTTGGTTTAACACTTTTGTTCCATCGCCGATAATTTTATATGCAAATTTTTTCTTTGATATTATATCTTTTGCTTTTATAATATCCATATTCAAAACATCTGGAACAGGATTTTCGATTAGAGCTAGTAGCTGGATTTTGTTAATTTTTTGTATACTGCATCTTTGTCAAGATCTAGAA
>NZ_BDHD01000627.1:0-678 GCF_054786075.1 Treponema sp. R6D11
AATTGGAACCGTAGGGGTGCTGGTTGTAAGGTGGGTCCAAATAGGCGACGTCCACTTCCGGCAGAGAACGGATTATTTCGTTTGAATCGCCGTTGCAAATTATCGTTTCGCAGTTAAAATTGCTGAAAACGGGGAAGGGAAGCGTTATGTCGCTTGTTATCCTGAATAGGGCGTCTTTGTTTTTTCCGCCGAATTGCCCCACGCCCGTTTCCTTGTTTTTATAAAAGCCTTTGAAAACGCCTGAAGTGTTCGCGTGTACGGACGCTTCCGACAAAAGGGGGGCGAGAAAATATTTTTGATGTTCTTTTGGAACAGCGTCGATTAACTGCCTCATTGTGTCTATGTACATCGCGTTTCTTGTCGTGTAAAAAACGCGTTCGTTTTGTTTTATGTTCGCGTCGTCATTAGGCGCGTATAATTCGGTAATTATCCCTTTAACAAGATTATTGTTAATTTTTTCGGTTAGTTCATCGTAATATTTTCGCAAAATTTCTTCGTCTCTTTCATCATCGTTGGACAAATAACATTCGTTTATTACGCTTGAATATTTTTCAAGATCGTTCACGATTAATAAATTAGAAAATTGTTTAAAAAATCTCGCTACGACGCCCGATCCGCTGAAAACGTCAAAAGTTTTTAGTTTTTCCCGGTTTAATTTTTTTTGTATCTCTTTTATTC
>NZ_BDHD01000628.1:0-678 GCF_054786075.1 Treponema sp. R6D11
ACCGGCAAAAACAATTCCAACAAGCCGCCCTTCGCCGTCTACCAAGGGACCGCCTGAATTGCCGCCGTTTACCGCGGCGTCAATCTGATAAACGTCGCCTATCTGCAAAAAACGCCTGCTTAGGGCGGAGACGATTCCTGCGGTTACTGTTTTTTCAAGCCCCACGGGGGAGCCGATTGCCCATACCGAGTCCCCTATTTTTGGAATTACGCGATCTACAAGAGAAAAAACATATTCGGGCTCATACTCGGTTTTTATCAGGGCAAGATCCAAAGCCTTGTCCCAACCGATAACTCGCGCCGGATACCTTGGACTTGTAGAGTCCCCCAAACGTATATACATGCGAGAATAACCCTTGTATTTCGGGTCTACCTCGCTTTCGATAACATGGTAATTTGTGATTAAAAATCCGGAAGCGTCAACAAAAAAAGCGGAACCTAATACCCTGTCCGGAACTCCCATTCCCCTTTCAACCTTTATCCCCTTGTCGATAAGCACCGTCGCGACGCCGTTAACCATGTCGGCGACAGTATCGTGCCCTTTCGCGTATTGAAGAAGTTCAGGGGGGATGTTTTTTGCTCCCGCGTTTTGCGCGGCGGTAAGAAAGAACGCCGAGGCCCGGCATTGTTTTTGCCGGTATCGCGTATCATCAGGGACTGAACTTCGCCATCCCCGCGG
>NZ_BDHD01000629.1:0-677 GCF_054786075.1 Treponema sp. R6D11
ACAGTAGCCGTGTCGATAAGTTTTCGCTTTTGAAGATCAAGGAGCAGTCTAAGATCGGCTTGTGTGGATTTTTGGTCTACAAGCCTCTGCTCTATCAGCCAAAGCTTTTCGTTTTCTACGGTAAAGCGAACCTGACGAATTTCTTTGAATTTATCTTCAAGAACTCCCGCTATCTTTTCAAGCTGTTTAAGATCAGCAGTATCAATTTTATTGATCTCGTGCCCTGTCTCGCCTACTTCGTTAAATTTTCCGGTAAAGTAACTGCCTTGAATTTTCTTTTCGCCCGTAACAACATTGCGCGTAAAGAAATAACCTGAACAGGAATTTTTACCGTAATTTCCGTATACCATCGGCTGAATAAGAATAGCTGTATCGTTATTGTTCTGCTCGTCCATTTTAAGTAATTTGGAAATTTCGCTAAGGGTTATCATTAACTGTGTTTCAGCGTCGTCAAAGAAACCTTTGGGGAAATATTTAAGGTAGTCGTCCATATATTCTTCAGCTGTTTTCTTTTTTGGTAAAGGAGCTTCATCTTCTTCCTTATGCAATTCATTGGAAGGTCCTTTAAAACCTAACAATCTTTTTATAAGTTTGTTTTTCTCGACAATGTCATCTCTTTCTTTTACTCTGCCTTCTAAGTCCCTAATCTTCTCCTCAATATTCATCATACCGTGGAT
>NZ_BDHD01000630.1:0-675 GCF_054786075.1 Treponema sp. R6D11
ACACATATTCGGGCTACGAGAATAAAGTTAAATCTAGCATTGAAAAGCTAGTTGAAAACAACAACATGCAAGAAGTTATCCAAGAAATTAAAATTCCTATGGAGGAAGTAACCGAAATCAAAAACGGAGAGAAAAAAACCTCTTTAAAGAAAAGATATCCTGGATATGTGTTCGTGAAAATGGTCATGAACGATGAAACATGGTACGTTGTGCGTAACACGCGTGGCGTTACTGGATTCGTTGGACCTGGTTCGAAACCTGTTCCGCTAACTCGCGACGAGATGGATGAAATGGGTGTTGAACAAAAAGTTATTGAAATCGAAGTTAAAGAGGGCGACAACATTAAAATCGTTGCTGGCCCGCTATCTGGATTTACAGCCGTTGTTAAAGCCGTTTCTGTCGAAAAACAAATCGTTACTGCGACAGTTTCTATGTTAGGACGCGAAACACCTGTAGATTTGGAATTCAACCAGTTTGAAATAATATAGTATAAGGAGAACATGAATTATGGCAGCACCACAACAAAAAGTCGTAGGCTTGATAAAATTACAAATACCTGCAGGTAAAGCAACTCCTGCGCCACCAGTTGGTCCAGCTCTTGGTCAGCATGGCGTTAACATTGTTGATTTCACAAAGCAATTTAACGATCAAACTCAAAAAGACGCAGGAACAATC
>NZ_BDHD01000631.1:0-675 GCF_054786075.1 Treponema sp. R6D11
GTAATTAATCCAGCGAGCGTTAAAGGGTTTAAATCGTGGAAGGGCGGCATTGCGGGCGCTCCCGGCGCGGCAATAGGACGCGTCTACTTTAGCACAGACGCTCTATTGGAAGCGAAAAAAGCCTCGACACATCAGGGAAAAGGCGATAATTTTATTCTCTGCGTTGAATCTTCTTTTGCGGAAGATGTAAAAGCAATCGAAGTAAGCGCCGGCGTATTAACAGCCGAAGGCGGATATTCCGCTCACGCGTCTGTAGTAGCGCGCCAGTACGGAAAAGTATCGCTTGTATCTCCTGAACTGAAAATTAAAGGAGCAAAAGCGACGCTTGGCGATTTTAGTTTCTCCGAGGGGAATTACATAACTATTGATGTTCCTTTCTACGGTGAATCAAAAGTGTATCTTGGCGCGGCGGAACTTATCGAGCCCGATCCTCAAGGATCAGGACTCCTGGACTTTATTGATATGTCTAAGACATTCCTTAAAAAATTCCATGTAAGATGTAATGCGGATACCCCAAGGGACGCTAAACTTGCCTTGGAATTCGGCGCGGAAGGCGTAGGTTTGTGCCGTACGGAACATATGTTCTTTAAAGCGGATCGCATAAATGTTTTCCGCGATATGTTAATGTCCGACGACAAAAAAGAACGCCAGAAAGTGCTTAATAAACTACAGATA
>NZ_BDHD01000632.1:0-675 GCF_054786075.1 Treponema sp. R6D11
GGCATTTGGCTGAGTGGCTCGGAGCGACGCCTACCATAAAACCGCACGCAAAGGAATATATTTTCTTTATTTTGCTTGCCTCCCCTTGGATAGTTTCCGCTACCGTATTGAATCAGCAATTGCGATTTCAGGGAAGCGCCGCAATAGCTATGTTTGGAATGTTATCGGGAGCGATTTTAAATATTTTCCTTGATCCGCTTTTTATTTTTGTTTTTAAATGGGGAGTAAAAGGCGCGGCATTCGCTACGTTGATAAGTCAGATAACAAGTTTTTGCATTCTCTTTTTTTATTGTTCAACGCGCAAGGGAAATATACCAATCAATTTCTTGCATTTTTCTCCGTCTTTAAAGCGTTACTCTGATATGTTTAAGGGAGGAGTGCCAGCTCTTATCAGGCAGAGTCTTATGAGTATTGTTTCGATAATCATTAATCATTTTGCAAAATCTTACGGAGACGCGGCAATTGCCGCAATTTCAATTTCCAACAGAATCGCCATGTTTGCTACGTCGGTTGTTCTTGGGTTTGGTCAGGGGTTTCAGCCTGTGTGCGGATTTAATTACGGGGCGAAATTGTACAGCAGAGTAAAAAAAGCATTCTGGATCTGCGTAAAATTTTCCTGCGGCATTTGGCTGAGTGGCTCGGAGCGACGCCTACCATAAAACCGCACGCAAAGGA
>NZ_BDHD01000633.1:0-673 GCF_054786075.1 Treponema sp. R6D11
GATCCAGCCCGGCGCCTATGCCACCCTGCCGTACACCTCGCGCGTGCTGGCCGAGAACCTGGTGCGCCGCTGCGATCCGGCCACGCTCGGCGATTCGCTGAAGCAGCTGATCGAGCGCCGCCGCGACCTCGATTTCCCGTGGTTCCCTGCACGTGTTGTGTGCCACGACATCCTCGGCCAGACCGCGCTGGTCGATCTGGCCGGCCTGCGTGATGCGATCGCCGACAAGGGCGGTGACCCGGCCAAGGTGAATCCGGTGGTGCCGGTGCAGCTGATCGTCGATCACTCGCTGGCAGTGGAGTGCGGTGGTTTCGATCCGCAGGCGTTCGAGAAGAACCGCGCCATCGAAGATCGCCGCAACGAAGACCGATTCCACTTCATCGACTGGACCAAGCTGGCGTTCGAGAACGTGGACGTGATTCCGCCGGGCAACGGCATCATGCACCAGATCAACCTGGAGAAGATGTCGCCGGTGGTCTACGTGCAGGACGGCGTGGCCTTCCCGGATACCTGCGTGGGTACCGACAGCCATACCCCGCACGTGGATGCGCTGGGCGTGATCGCGATTGGTGTTGGCGGACTGGAAGCCGAGAACGTGATGCTGGGCCGTGCCTCGTGGATGCGCCTGCCGGATATCATCGGCGTCGAGCTGACCGGCAGGCCGCAGCCGGGC
>NZ_BDHD01000634.1:0-672 GCF_054786075.1 Treponema sp. R6D11
TGAGGGCTTAAAATTTGGCATATTCGGACCGCCAAATGGAAATTGCGGCCCCCCATTGTTATTATTGTTACTGTTCCCGGAATTATCGCTCATAAGTTATATTATAATGGAAAAGAAATAAAATGAATATAGCTAAAACTTGTCTGTTTTTATCACAAATGAATGAATATAGCTAAAGCTTGTCCGTTTTCATCACAAAAGCGAGTATTTTCGCCGCCGCTTCCCAACACCAGGGCGGAATAAAATCACCCGGTTTCGCACTTGAATCAAGCAAGGCGGCAAGGGCGGAGTCCTCCACGACCGCAACCCCAGCCTCTTTGGCGACAGCGATAATTTGCTCGGCCTCCCTTCCCCTGCCCGAAGCCAAAAGCGAAGGCGCGTAATCCCCCGATTTATACCCGATAGCGGACGCAAGTTTTCTTTTCTTCATTATATCGCCTCGTCTATTGAACGTAAAAAATCGTCCCCACCGCCCGCCTCAAACGGAAAAGAGCCTGAAAAAGATTTGATGAAGATTCGCTCTAGCGCGATTTCCAGCAATGATGACAGTTCATGCGCAAGCGCTATCTTTTCTTTTTCGCCTGACCACTTGCAAGTGGTCAGGTCAGGCTGTACCCCAACCGAGTCTACAGGGCGAGTGTTCCCATTTTGCAGATAGACCGACAGCCTGTT
>NZ_BDHD01000635.1:0-671 GCF_054786075.1 Treponema sp. R6D11
ATGCTACACCGCTATATCAAACTTAATCGCAGGGTGAGGATCATACCCCTCTATGACCGTATCCCCGTAATGCCAATCAAAAACAGACGTAAACTTTTCCGTTTTTATTTTCGGCAATGTCTTTGGAGTCCTCTCTATCTGCGTACGGACACCCTCGACATGGTTTACGTAAATATGCGTATCGCCCAAAAACCCGATTAATTTGCCTTCGCCAAGCCCTGCCTCTTTTGCAAGCAGGTGCAAAAGACAACCGTAACTTGCGATATTAAACGGCAGTCCCAAAGCGACATCGACAGAACGCTGATTCCATAGAAGGTTTACTTTGCCGTCAATTACCGTTACCTGAAACGCATAATGGCACGGAGGAAGCGCCATGCGTGGTAAGTCGAGCGGATTCCATGCGGTAACAATCATGCGTCTGTTATCGGCATCGGTTTTAAGAGTTTGTACCAACTTACGCAGTTGATCCACACCCTGCCCCTGTGCCGGAACATCGTGTGCCGTATACTTCGCTCCAAAATTACGCCACTGCCAACCATAAATGGGACCAAGCTCTCGCTCATTCATCATCTTTGCTTTTGTCTCGTCATCGTTAGCGTAAGGGACGGCATCGGAACTGCACCACTCGTCCCAGATATGGTTATTTTGTTCTTTTAACCATTCTTTGTCGG
>NZ_BDHD01000636.1:0-671 GCF_054786075.1 Treponema sp. R6D11
ATATCGGCAAAATCATCGTCGGCAAGACCGGTGTTATCTAAAGCAAGGTCATCTGATGCGAGGTCATCTGACGCGATGTCAGGAGAGGAAGTGTCATCTAACGAAACATCTGCTGACGCTTCGTCTTCTGATGTTTTGTTATCATCAGATGAAATGTCGGCAAAATCGTCCATGGCAAGATCGCCTGCGGTTGTGTCGTCGTCTAACGAAATGCCTGCAAAATCATCGTCGGCAAGACCGGCATCGTCTGAAGCGGCGTCGTTTGAAGCAACATCATCTGTGGCTGTTTCGTCTAACGAGATGTTCGCAAAATCATCAGAAGCAAGATCGGCGTCGTCGGTTTTGGCTTGTTCGTCTGCCGTATTGCTTGTATCAATGTCTATGTCAATATTATCAATATCATCACTGGAAGGCTCTGGCTTATCGGCGGGGTTTTTGTTTTTCGCCAAAACATGTTTCGGGGGTTCTTCTGTTCCAGATTTTTCGGGAAAATCCGCCGAGGTAAGGGTATTGTCTTGTTCATCGCCTGTAAGCGCGGTTGTTTTATCGTCCTCCTCATCATTTTTTTTTTTTCTTTTCTCGTTTGTTGTTTTGTTTTTTATTGTTTTCGGTGTGGAAGGAAATAAACCCCGTACCAATGGTAAAAAAACAGCAGGTAATTTTGGGGGGTT
>NZ_BDHD01000637.1:0-669 GCF_054786075.1 Treponema sp. R6D11
TTGGGTATTTTTTATTTAGTTTTTCAAGCATTTGGGCGGGGCTTTTTTCTTCTATATATATATTGCGCGCGTCGGTTAAAACTTCTTGGGCGGAATTGTTTTCTATAAACCAAGTTACGACCTAAGCGAAATCCACCTTGACTACATAACCTCTAACCAAATGTATGGTTGGCGAGAGCTACACGAAGGTGGCTATTTCAATGTGTTTGAAGACTATTCAAAAATCACCGGAGCAACAGATTCTGCACTGGAATATAGAGATTATGATTTTAACGAATACATGGAATTTAATAAACTCCCATCTGTCGATAACGTAACCAGCACAGTCAACTTCCCTACAATAATAAAGGAATCATCAGAGTGGTACGATGCTAACACACCAGAAGAAATCTCAAAATTCCGCAAAGCTGTCAAGAACCATATCATAAATAACGGTTCTCTATATGCTGTTATCGATTGTCCAGACTATATGCCAAAAGCAAATGCCTTTTTCAGCGTCGAAGGCGAACCATCAAGAGGTCTTCACGCAATCAGCATAGTAGGCTGGGACGATAATTTCGATAAAGTAAATTTCAAAAGCCACACCGGCAAAAAACCTTCAAACAACGGCGCATATATCGCACTAAACTCTTGGGGAACAGGCTGGGGCAACAAAGGTTATTTCTATAT
>NZ_BDHD01000638.1:0-669 GCF_054786075.1 Treponema sp. R6D11
GCAGAGGCAAGTTTTCTATCGCGGCTTGCCTGCGCCGCGGCAATTCTTGTGCGGTAATATGAATCTCTAAAAGCGTCGAATATTGCGTTTTCTACGGCAGAACCTGTAAAAGGACCAAGAGCGGCAACAGCAGATGAGCGCAAGTTGGGATCCTTTGCGCTGATACAGCTTGTTATCGCGTCAAGCCCTTTTGGATCTCCTATTTGTGATAAAGCGCCTAACGCCGCCATGCGCAAAGGTATGCGTTCATCGGGGTTTGTAGCGATTTCCGTAAGAAACTCAATGCCCGCAGATGAGCCTGTGGCTCCTATGGCGGCTATTACCACACTGCGGTTGTCATTGCCTGGGTCTTTATCGTTGTAAAAATCAACTAAAAATTCCGCCGTCTTGTCCGCCAGTTTTTTGCCGGAATGCCAGGCACAATAGGCGGAGCTGTTTGGATGAACGCCCGTTGTTATGAAAGCGAAATAGCGGACGTGTTAAGTTGGGTAGAAATTATAAGCTGTGAACATGAATTAAAAAGCAAGTATGCGATACATAGAATAGAAAAAAATTCCGCCGATTTTGCTTATAAACAAAGTCCGTTTCAAAAAATGGATTGCGTTATTTTAAGCGCAGCATTCAAAGTAAAAAAAGGCGATAATAAAAAAATGTTAGCCGACATATATA
>NZ_BDHD01000639.1:0-559 GCF_054786075.1 Treponema sp. R6D11
TGTACGTCTCCAACCCTTGTAAGACCGACAAGTACGCCGGTTCCGTCATCATTACGCAAGCCGCGTTTTACGCTGTATTTTCTGAAAAGATCAGAATCAATATAATCGCTACCGGAAATCTCGGTTAGGTGTTCTTTTAAATCGATCATAATTTACTCCTTGAAGGGACAGGTATTTTTTTAATGCCGCAAAACGCTCAAAAAAGCGCGTTATCATTTTCCTCTTTTTTCTACCGTTCCATTTGAACGGGCAATAAATACGACAGGCGGCTTTCTTGTAAAAAATCCGTTTTCCACAACGCCCGGGATATTGTTTATTTCTGTTTCCATTAATTGCGGGTCTATCGGAGAATTAAAGCGAATGTCCAAAATCAGGTTTCCGTGTTCTGTGATTACGGGTCCCGCTTTTCGTACAGCTTCCCTAATCATAACATTAGCGCCTAATTTTTCAAGTGCCTTTGCTACTTGTGTTCTCGCCTCTGGAACAACTTCCACGGGAACGGGAAAACCACCCCCAAGGCGCTCCGTCAGTTTTGATTCGTCCACAATAATAGCGTACT
>NZ_BDHD01000640.1:0-668 GCF_054786075.1 Treponema sp. R6D11
TATCAAAAGAATAAACAACCGAACCGTCTTGAAGATACACTTCTTTTGTTTTATAAACTCCGTCTCCCGACCAGTCGCTTTCCGAAGAAGCAATTAAACGACGATAGTCAAGAACACTTTCCATTTCATAACTGGAAGGCGGGCGGCGGAAACGGCGTATTGTTTCCATTCTGCCGTCAAGATCGATGTCAATATGTTGAACTACAGGCAGTCCTTTTTCAAATTCCGTAACGGAAACTTGCCGTCCGTTTAATGTTTCAATTGCCTTAAGTATAACTCCCCTGTCCATATAAATTGTTTCCGTTGCGCCGTCAATTTCCAAACTTGGTCGGGAATAGCTTGAACAAAATGAAAGAAGGGCTTTATAAGTAATGGCAATATATTGATATGCCGGTTCGGGATACAGAAGACCTGTAAGTTTGTCGCTTCCGCCAAGTTCTATAAAATTGATTGGCGCGTAACTAAAAAAGACAGGAGCAAAATTAAATGTTTCATTTTCCAATCCGGCTTGTTTTACGGAAGGATAACGCTCCCATTGCAGATCAATACGCCGCGATAAACTTTTTTCGCGCAAAGAATCGTTCTTTGAAACAAAAGTAGAAACTTTTTCAGGATCATTGTCCAGTCCAAAATTAACTGTAAAGCTAATGTTATTATTACTAATATTA
>NZ_BDHD01000641.1:0-558 GCF_054786075.1 Treponema sp. R6D11
TATTTATTATCTTCCAACCAGAGCTTCGTCAAGGTCTCGAGCGTTTAGGCAACAGCCGCCTAGCTAGAACTCTCCACATCAGCACATTCACCTCAAGCGAGGATTCTTCCAAACGCGTCGCAAAAGAGATAACAAAAGCGCTAGAATACTTAAGCGAACGGCGCACAGGCGCGCTCATAGTTCTGGAGCGTCAAGCGAAATTAAACAACGTCATTTCAACTGGAGTATCTTTAAATTCATATGTAACTTCCGAACTGCTTTGCAATATTTTCACGCCACTCGCCCCATTGCACGACGGCGCGGTCATAATCCGCAACGAAAAAATCATCGCAGCAAGCTGTCTATTGCCTAACACCCAACGCACAAACCTAGACAGCAGCCTAGGCACAAGGCATCGCGCAGCAATTGGTATCACAGAGGTTTCTGATGCGTTAGTTGTCGTAGTAAGTGAAGAAACTGGTAGAATATCAATCGCCGTAAACGGCATCATCAGCCGCGGGATAAGCATCGAAACAGCCGAAGGCACGATAAGCAAACTATTCTCACAAGAAGCAAATC
>NZ_BDHD01000642.1:0-663 GCF_054786075.1 Treponema sp. R6D11
TTACAAAGGACAAAAGATGCCTCGACACCACCGATGCCTAAAAGCTCGTCTGCACATTGGCTCATGAAGACTTTGTCTGGCTTATCAAGAGGGACAACAGCAATTGCATATTTTTTCGCGAATATTTCTGCCTCTTCGATGACTTTGGCGCGCATAGCATAAAATTCTTTAGGCACTTGGAACATACGCTTGATCTCGATTGTGTCGACACCTTTTGAACGCAGATATGCAGCGACTTCGAACGTTCTCGCGCCGGCTTTGAAGTTGAAGTTTTTGGTATCAATCATGACGCCTGCGTATAACGCTTTTGCTTCTTCTAATAATAGTTCGACATCGTTATTAACATATTGCAGAATTTCAACAACCATCTCGCTGGCAGAGCTTGCGTATGGCTCGTGGTATGATAGAATTGTGTTTTCGATGAAGCCTGCTTCTCTTCGGTGATGATCTATCAAGATAACTTTGTTGCCTTCTTTTAATAGTAGCTCAGGATATTCCGCGTTAGAAGATTTGTGCGAATCCACAAGCACAACAAGGTCGTTCTCGCCAGCTAACATTGATTCGTCCGGAGCTTTTATGGCGTCTTTGTATTCCGGTAGAGCCTCAAGTGTTTCGATTATTTGAGGCGCGGTTGACGCTTCTTTGTTTATGACTGCTATAGGG
>NZ_BDHD01000643.1:0-663 GCF_054786075.1 Treponema sp. R6D11
CAAGCAGTGAACAGTGGTTCACCTTCACCGCAACGGCAAACACGCAGTACATACATGTCTCTTTAGGCACTTTAACGTATTTGTATGTTCAGGTGTGTGACTCAAACGGCAATGCGGTTGGAAGCCAAACAAACTTGTATGGTTCTACCAAATACACCTCACGGTCAGTAACACCGAACCAAGTGTACTATATCAGGGTAGCGCCGTATTTGAGCAGTTACAGCGGTACTTACCAGATAGTGTTTAATACAGGTTTTATTCCTCCGGGCGTTACACCTATCCAACTTACAGCAAACACATGGGCTGACGGTAATCTCCCCGACTCAAGCAGTGAACAGTGGTTCACCTTTACCGCAACGGCAAGCACGCAGTACATACACGCCTCTTTAGGCACTTTAACGTATTTGTATGTTCAGGTGTATGACTCAAGCGGTAATACGGTCGGAAGCCAAACAGACTTGCATAGTGGTACCAAATACATCTCACGGTCAGTAACACCGAACCAAGTGTACTATATCAAGGTAACGCCGTATTTGAGCAGTTACAGTGGCACGTACCAGATAGCGTTTAATACTGGTTGGATTCCTCCGGGTGTTACACAACTTACCGCAAACACATGGGCTGACGGTAATCTCCCCGACTCAAGCAGTGAACAGTGGTTCA
>NZ_BDHD01000644.1:0-662 GCF_054786075.1 Treponema sp. R6D11
GGATTAAGTTTCTGCTAGACCATAACATCTGCCTGTACGCGGTTCATCTGCCCCTTGATCAACATCCTAAACTGGGGAATAATGCCGTTCTGGCGGAACTGTTGGGGTTGGAGAACGTCGAACCGTTCGGCCCTTACCACGGGCGTAAGATCGGCTACAAGGGAACTTTTCCAAAACCTGTTACAATCGAAGAAGCGGTAAAGAAAATCGATTTTATGGGAAGGCCGCCTTCTGGAGTTTTTCCTTTTGGGAAAAAAGAAATTTCAAGCGCCGCGGTTATGTCCGGCGGAGCGGCTGACAGCGCGAGGGACGCGATTGCCGACGGCGTGGATTTGTTTGTAACGGGGGAGAGCGGGCATCAGGTTTACCATGACTGCCTGGAAGCCAAGCTTAACATGATCGCCGGCGGACACTACAATACGGAAGTTTGGGGCGTGCGCGCCGTTATGAAGCATTGCGCCGAGGAGCTTGGCATAGAAACCGAATTTGTCGATATACCTACGGGGCTGTAAAGGAGAGAAAAATGAAACTGAAACTGGAAAAAGAAAGATTGTTGCCGATGTCGCTGGCGGCTTTAATTATCATTGTGGACCAGATAACAAAGGCGGTTATCGTAAAACTTAGGCCGGAGGTCGGGTTTATTAAAGACGTTTTTAACAACG
>NZ_BDHD01000645.1:0-662 GCF_054786075.1 Treponema sp. R6D11
CATCAGAGCAATTCGCAGAACGAATAAAACAGGATGCAATAAAAGAGGCGGAGGCAAAGAAGAAAGAGATTCTTCTTGAAGCAAAAGAACAGGTTATCCGTGAAAGGAACCAGCAGGAGAGAGAGACCCGGGAACGCAGGGCTGAATTACAGCGGTATGAACGCCGCGTTGTAGTTAAAGAAGAAGCGATTGATAAAAAAACCGCTCAAATAGAAAAAACAGAGCAGTTATTCGCAGAAAAAGAAAAGGGGTTTCAGGTTCGTGAAGACGCGCTTTCCAAAGAGGAACAGCGGTATCGAGCCGAGCTTGAGCGTATTTCGGGGTTAAGCTCCGAAGAAGCTAAAGCTCTGATAATCAAAGACCTTGAAAATGACGCAAAGCATGACGCTCAATCGCTTATCAACAAAATCGAGCAGGAAGCCAATCTCGGGGCGGAAAAGAAAGCCAGAGATATTCTTGTAACAACTATTCAAAGGTTGGCGACGGAAGTTACAGGCGACGTTACTGTAACCACTGTCACATTGCCCAATGATGAAATGAAGGGGCGGATTATCGGCAGGGAAGGTCGCAATATCCGTACTCTGGAAACCTTAACAGGTGCAGACATCATCATTGACGATACGCCCGAAGCGGTTGTTATTTCCTGTTTCGATCCAGTACGC
>NZ_BDHD01000646.1:0-551 GCF_054786075.1 Treponema sp. R6D11
ACTAAAATCCTTAACGGCTGTCCTTCGCTAATTTGGCGAGATGTTGTAATTTTTGTTTTGTTCTCGGAAGACTGCATCTCTATTTTTTTGTAATATTCAAAAATTCTTGAAAGGAATAACTGGGTTACAGGATCATTGTACTCTCCCGATAAATGCAAAGTTTTAACCATAGAACGAATAATTATTTCAAACTGTTTTTGAGACTTAAAAATGTTTAACGGGTCTTTAATTTGGCAGTTAGCGGCAAGCTGTTTTAACTGTTCCATGTCTTTTATGGTAAAGCCGGCTTCCTTTCCTTTTGCAAAGAATTGAAGCCAATTACCAGACCTTTCCTTTCTAGAACTTGTCGCAAACATAATGCCAAGGAGAAGACAAAATACCAGTATCAGAAACGGTAACAATTTTTCCCTCACAAATCCGTGATTATTCTCTATATATTTATTATAATACAGAAACAAGTTTATGGGTATATATATTGAGGCTCTTACACTGTATATTCTCCTTTTTTTGCATGGATCGCTTGCCTTATTTATAGGCAGCGGGGTTGAAGC
>NZ_BDHD01000647.1:0-660 GCF_054786075.1 Treponema sp. R6D11
TTACTGTTCTTCACGCTGGCGGAAAATTTGGTGGTGAAGAATCAGGATATAAGGTTTCTGGCGGACTACACGGTGTTGGCGCCAGCGTAGTTAATGCGCTATCTGAATGGACAGAGGTTAATGTTTATGACGGCAAAAGCATACATAAGCAAAGATATGAAAGAGGCGTTGCTGCAGGGCAAGTTTCGATCATTGGTACAACGGATAAGAAGGGAACAACGGTTACTTTTAAGCCCGACGGAGAGGTGTTTGAAGAATTAGAGTTCGACTATGATATTCTCTTAACTCGCCTTCGTGAGCAGGCGTTCCTAAACGCGGGTCTTAAAATAATTTTAACTGATAATCGCGTTGGAACAGCAGAGATTACCGAGGCAGAAGATAAGACCACAACGCTTTGTTATGAGGGTGGTATTAAATCTTTTGTTGAATATCTAAATCGTAATAAAGAAGCGTTGCATGAAGAAGTGATCTATGTTACTTCTGAGCAAGGTGAGGTTACAGCTGAGATTGCGATGCAATATAACGATGGATTTAGTGATAATATAGTTTCGTTTGCGAATAACATTCATACGGCAGAGGGCGGAACACATGAAACTGGTTTTAAAGCTTCCTTGACAAAAGTAATAAATGAATATGCGAGAAAAATCAAAGTGTTAAAAG
>NZ_BDHD01000648.1:0-656 GCF_054786075.1 Treponema sp. R6D11
CGAGCTTTCTATCGATGTTATCGTAACGGATCACCATGAGCCGCAGGAAGAATTGCCGCAGGCTCTTGTCATCGTCAATCCAAAATTAAAAAATTCTTCTTATCCGTTTCGCAATTTGGCAGGCTGTGGCGTTGCTTTTAAGTTGGTGTGTGCCCTTCGTTTTGCTCAAAGAAGCGAGCTTTACGGACAGCAAGTCTGCCTGTTAAACACAAGACCATTAAATGACGCATGGGTTATCGAAATTGCAAAAACCCGTAACCTTATTGTTGTCGATACGTTGCTCGAAACTGTTGTACCGGGAATGATCTCGATAAACGAGACACGTCTTCCTTCTTTTCTTGAAGGGCAGAATATTTTATGCTGGGATGCGGCTTTGCACAAACAAACGTTTGCAAAACTTTTCGGCAAGGGCGTTGAAGTTGGAATGATGGATATTTCCCAGCAGATTGGGAAAGAAATACCGCAAACGGCGGGAGCAAGTTTATTGCGGATAAAAGAGCTTTCAAAAATAGCGAAATACAGCGACAAGGAATTAAGCGAGCTTGACGTATTTGTCAATTTGTTTACGTCTTACGCAAAGCTAAAAGAAAAAAATGCGGAAGATGCGGAAAAAGAAAGCGCCGATATTCAACTTGCCGCTCTTGGAACAATAGCGG
>NZ_BDHD01000649.1:0-655 GCF_054786075.1 Treponema sp. R6D11
TTTACATTATTGGGCTCTTTGTTGTACGCTACTGTTTTGTTTTTGCTCGTACTGTTGTTGAACGAGGGAACGCCACTTACTGTAACGGCAAGCGGTCCCGATACAGTGGCATTAGTAGTAGGAATATTACCTGTTATAGTTGTTCCGTTATTTGTAACAGTGCCTATCGTATCGCCGTTTAATGTTACTATATTAGTAGTAGCAGTGCCAAAATTGAACCCTTTAATTGTGATAGGATCGCCTTCCCGCACAGGGTAGCCGCCTAAAGCGGAGCGGTTAAACGCGGAAGGAGCCGATTTATTCGCGCCGCTTAACGGGGTTACTACTTCCGCTATGTAGGGAACAACGTTTACAGTTTGAATTGAGGTATTCGTTCTTGTTTCATGATCATAGACTTTGAATGTTACAGAAACATTATTTTGAGCAACGGTGCTAAGTTTTGAACTGTCCCACATAAATTGCCATACAAGGGTATGTCCATGCGCAAGAGAGTATTGCGGAACGTCAGCTTCATTATAAACAAGCCTGAATTCCCTTTCCGCATTATTATTTGCCGCTTTAAGCAAACCGTTGTTGTCTCTATTAGCAATAATAAGCTCATTACCGTTATTATAATTAGAAGAGTTATTACCATTTCTAATTTGAACTGTAATTT
>NZ_BDHD01000650.1:0-654 GCF_054786075.1 Treponema sp. R6D11
ATAATTCAATGGGAGTAATCAAGACAGCTCTGGAAATAGCTCTGGAAAGAACAGGAGCGGTTAAAAGCGACAAGTCGGGTATAGATCAATATGAAGTTAAAAAAAGGGGTAAAAAACTGGCAAACGCTTTTTTGGACGGGGACGCGGATATTGTAAGCGAGATAAAAAAGACGCCCGCTCAAGACAGGGAAACCCTTAAACAGGGTATTTTTGACGTTCTTGTTACGCAAATAGCCCTGCCCACCGCAAATAGCGACGAAAAACGGATAGAAAGGCTAGGCAAGGGGCTGTCCGCCGTAATAAATAACAATGAATTTAGCGAAATGTACAAACAGCTAACCGGTCTTTTTGCCCAATATCTGCAAGAAATCGCCCAATGCGAGCAAATGCTCCGCCAGCAGTACGCCCCAAAACTCCGCCAAAAGGAAGAAGAATTATCCAATAGAATGGGCAGGGAAGTCCGTATTGATCCCTTCCAAGACCCTGAATTTGTCAATTTTTACAACCAGAATATGAACGCCTTAAAGACTAACTATGAGACTGTAGTGGAACGGGCAAGGGAAGAAACCAGACGGATGTTTAACGCTTAAAATTCCAGTGGACAAATTCTTATTATGTGATTATAATGTTTCTTAATATTGTTAAGTCTAAGTG
>NZ_BDHD01000651.1:0-654 GCF_054786075.1 Treponema sp. R6D11
TTTCCGGGGGCGAAACCACGGGGCTTTTTAGAAAAAAATAAAGGCCCGGAGGCCCCGTAACGGTTCCCCCCCCCGAAAACCGGTTAATAAAAAAATTTTGTCCCCAAAACCCCGCCCCGCCAACCCTGTATGGAACCGGGAACCACGTCCGTGCCTATTTGAAACGCCCCTACGCCGCCATAATTTGTAAATTTAAGGCACGCGTCCCCCGAAAACGCCTGTTCGCCGGGAAGGTAAATTTCAGGATACTCGGCGGCAAGCGGCCAGCAGTATTCCGGGGAACGCTCGGACAAGCCGGACAAGCCGCTCTTAGCCGGAAGCAGTTCGTAAATATTCCTTTTGCTTACGGCGGCCACATACAGCGGAATGTCCGAGGACGCGGCGCTTTCAATAAGCGGTACAAGCTGGTATCCCGCAATCGCCGTCCCCGTCGAAAGGCGCACAAGGGCCGCTTCCTCCGACATGCTGGAAGGCGACTCGTAACGGTTCTGCTTTTCAAACGGGGAAAAATTTCCCGGCTCCCTTATAACAAGGGCGTAATTGCCGCCGATAAAAATTTCCCTTGGCGCGGGATAATTGTCCAGACGCGCCGCGCGGCCGGAACCAAACCACTTTTGCACTTCGGACAAAAACCCGGAAGAGCCAGAATAACTT
>NZ_BDHD01000652.1:0-653 GCF_054786075.1 Treponema sp. R6D11
CAAGTATACGCAGACCTTCAAAATTGGAAAGGAATGGCTGTCGTTTGAGTTTGAGGGTATTGATATCCATATACGCAAGGTTGATTTTACATTTGATTTTGAGAATGTGAAAGCGGAGTTGGAAAATTTTGAAGACGAAAACCTAAATGATATGAAGGTGGATTCCGAAATGCTGGAAGCATTTACCCTAGCAAGGGATATGGTGCCGAATAAATTGGGAACGCAAAGCATTCATTTAAACATTTCTAATGGCAAGATTAAAATGACCTACGAGAATGGCATTTCAAAGTTTGAACATAATTTTACCACGCCATTAAAAATAAATTGCACCCTCGTAATTTCGTGCACGGAGATTTCCCGAATAATGCAGGAGTTCGCGAAGGAACAACTATCGCTAAAATTTAAGACCGGGTCAAACCTCGTCTATTTAATCGGCGATAGTTTTATTTATGCCTTCGGTGGGGATGTCGTATAATGGGTGGTTTCTTTAATGCCGTATCCGCGATGGGGTCGGGAAAGAAGAAGGGCGTGACGCCTTCTTCCCAAACCCCGAAAGCCATAGAAACGGATGGCGAAATTGAAGGGAATGCCAAAAGCCCAACAGCTATTTTTGGATATATACCGGAGTTTATGGAAGCGAATGGACTGAGGGT
>NZ_BDHD01000653.1:0-539 GCF_054786075.1 Treponema sp. R6D11
CCCGCGATAACAACATCGCCGACTTTTAGCGTGCCGTTTTGAACAAGCAATGTCGCAACTGGGCCTTTAGCCTTATCAAGGTGAGATTCGATAACAACGCCCTTTGCCCAACGCTTAGGGTTTGCTTTCAGTTCTTTCATTTCGGCAACTAAAAGCACCATTTCCAAAAGTTTATCAATATTTTCACGTTTTTTAGCAGAAATAGGAACGCAGATAGTATCTCCGCCCCAAGCCTCTGGAACAAGCCCGTGTTCTGTTAGTTCTTGCATGATTTTATCAGGGTTTGCACCCTCTTTATCGATTTTATTTATGGCAACAATAGTCGTTAACCCAGCGTCTTTAGCAGCGATGATCGTCGCGATAGTCTGCGGCATAATCCCATCGTCTGCAGCAACGACTAAGATTGCAATATCAGTAAATTGAGCACCACGAGCGCGCATCGCTGTAAAAGCTTCGTGCCCTGGTGTGTCCAAAAATGTGATTTTTTTGCCATGAACACGAACTCTATATGCGCCGATGTGCTGCGTGATTCCGCCTGC
>NZ_BDHD01000654.1:0-539 GCF_054786075.1 Treponema sp. R6D11
GTTCGTTATGGGTATCTCACTTGCCTCGGCAACTTTTAGAAGCTTTCCATTATCTAGGATTTTGATCTTATTATCTTGGATGAAGACGTTGACAAATTGCTCATAATTTTCAAATTTTATATTGTCTTTGTTTTTATAAAATAAAATTGGTGTGGCTGCTGCGCGGTTTATGATATAGCTTGTCATTTCATCTTCGGCGTTTAATACGACAAAACCGTCATCGCGAACAGCCTCTGCGACAAGGGATTTTACATATGCGATGTCTTCTATGGTTTCTACGCCGTCTAGCCCGATGTGATCGTTGCCAATGTTGGTTATAACAGCGACATCTGCTTGGTCATAGCCAAGACCGCTTCGAATGATCCCGCCTCGCGCGGTTTCGAAAACGGCGCACTCGATATTCTTATTTGCGAGAAGAGATTTCGCGCTACATGGTCCCGAATGATCGCCTTTGCACACGCATTTGCCGTCTATGAATGTTCCGCTTGTGCTGGTTGTCCCGACGCATTTTCCCAGTTCTCTTAAGACATGTGATATTA
>NZ_BDHD01000655.1:0-648 GCF_054786075.1 Treponema sp. R6D11
AATTTATTCCCCATTAAAACTGCAAGGAAAATACGCCTTATTACTTAAGAATATTAATTAAAAGAAAAAATGTCAATATATTAAGATATTTATTTTTATATTCTTGAAAAACGGCTATTTGTATAAAATAACCAAAAAATAGGCATTTCCTACAAATAAAAAGAGGCGTTTTTATGCATAAAAATGGCAAAATTTGAGAAAAATATGGATTTTTGAGTATTGCCCTCAATAATGAGAATTTCCTGGAGGTGAGGGGAATTGAACCCCTGACCTCTTGAATGCCATTCAAACGCTCTAGCCAACTGAGCTACACCCCCGGAAGTTCCTTTACTTTAGCTGATCTATGGGGGTGTGTCAAGGTTCTGTATATATGTTAATATACACCTTAATTATTTTTTGCCACTAGTCGCAATCATCGCATACAACACAATCACAACTATTGCCGCACTTGATGCACATATCAACGTAATCAGGACATTTCGGATAGATACAGAACCATACAACAAACATATTTTTACGGATCTTTAATTCCGGCTCGTTAAAATATTTATATTCAACAGGTTGAACCTCACCGTTAATACAAACTTCATCATTGCCAAACATAAAACCAAATGCTACTTTACCATCGCACAAATAGCCATCATTTAG
>NZ_BDHD01000656.1:0-648 GCF_054786075.1 Treponema sp. R6D11
CCCCTGTACATTACAATTATTCTGTCCGCAAGCTCTATAATTTCGTCCAAATTGGTGGAAATTAAAATAATAGCCGCTCCTTTTTTTCGCAGAGCGTCAATTTCACCTTTTATAAATCTTGCCGAGGCTATATCAAGCCCCCATGTGGGTTCCGAGAAAACGGCATAATCCTTATATTGATTTAATTCCCTTGCTAAAATTAATTTTTGCAAATTGCCGCCCGATAACGTACCTGCTTTTCGTTTTAAGTTGGGAGCTTCGATATTGTATTTTTTTATCCATGAATTTATTTTTTCGCTAATCTGGTTTTTTTTGCGTCAAATTTTTATAATTAAAAGAAAAATATTTATTTCTCATATTAATTATCATATTTTCTTCGATTGTCGCCGATTCCGCACTTCCAACATTTATGCGGTCTGCCGGAACAAAACTTAACCCTTCGTTACGCAATTTGCGTATATTAAGTTTTGAAATATCTTTTCCCTTTCGCAGAATTCTGCCATTAGATGGGTGCAAAAAACCGCCAAGAACAGCCTCTATTACTCCAAGCCCGTTACCGCCAACTCCGGCAAACCCAAGTATCTCGTTTGAATTTACGGAAAACGAAACTTTATCGAGTAACGGACGCTTTTGCCCACGCCTTTTAAC
>NZ_BDHD01000657.1:0-648 GCF_054786075.1 Treponema sp. R6D11
TCCGGGGAACTTGTGCAAAAAAGCGCCGCTACCAGCGCCACAGGAACACGCGATCCAAAAAGCGGCGCTTTGATAATGGAGATTAAATGAGCAAGATACCGCAATTTTCCAGCGTTCATACACACACCGTTTTCTGCGACGGCAGAGACGACATAGAAACAATGTGCCGCGCCGCTTTTGAAAATCAACTTTGCGCGATAGGGTTTAGCGCCCACGCGCCTATTACAAAAAAAACTGGCATAGAGAGCGACTGGCATTTGAAAGACGATAAGTTTGAAGAGTATATCGAACAGGTTCTTGCGGCGAAAAAACGTTGGCGCGGCAAGTTGGAAGTCTTGCTCGGCTTTGAAATCGATTACATCAAGGGATTGCGCTCCGCGCTGGATAGCGACATAACGGAAGCAAATCCCGATTATTTAATTGGTAGCGTTCATTATTTGGTTCCCGCTAACGGCGCAAAACCGTTTACGGTGGACGGCCCGCCGGAAGAATTTTCTCAGGGGCTTAACGAAGGTTTTAACGGAGACGCGCAGGCACTTATGAACAGTTATTACGACGCGCAGGCGGAAATGTTAGCGCTCGGCGGCTTTGAAATTCTGGGGCACGCGGACCTTCTTAAAAAAAATTGCCAAGGTAAAAATTTATGGC
>NZ_BDHD01000658.1:0-646 GCF_054786075.1 Treponema sp. R6D11
TATCAATCCAATATCGACATCAGCCGTAGTTTCCGCCACAAGCCACTTTGTTCCGTAAGATTCAAAACGCGCACCATCTCCGTTAACATCGACAAGCCCCATAGCATGACTGTATTGGCGTGAAATCATCATTGCTGCGCGTATATCCGCCTTTGACAGCAAAATAGCGCAGATCATGGCTCTGCTATCGCAGTCTCCCCTGCTCTCGGTAATGGCTGTTACAAGATTTAAAAAATCGCTCCCTTTTTGGGTTCTTTCGTATTTGTAACCTTGTACAAGTTTTAAGGCTCTCTGTGCAAACGCGCGTCTTTCCGCGTCTCCCGATGAGGGCGGACCGCCCCAACTGCGCACAATAACGGAAGCGATGTTTGCAATTCTGTCGTAAGAATCGCGGTAAATAGACTTGTAATAGCGAATCCACGCTTCCTGCCATTTTTGCGAATTAACATAATTTTGAAGAAGCTGAAATTCACGCTCAATAAAAACCTGCGAAGCTTGGGCGTCATTTTCGCGTATCGTAACATTAATATTGCCCGGCTGAATAATAACCCTTTTCTGCCCGCCTCGCGGATAACTGTAATCAATTAAAGGACCGGGATAACGGCGTTCCGCCTGAGATGGGCAGATTGAATCCAACGCCGATATA
>NZ_BDHD01000659.1:0-645 GCF_054786075.1 Treponema sp. R6D11
ATATAGATGATTCAGATAAAGATCACGAAGAACTGGAAGAACTGCGCGAAAAAGGCGCTACCCCTGTAACCTTCCCGCCCGATAACGCGTCCTATCTTGAAGATGAAGACCACCTTAATTTGGACCTTTCCGATGCGGCAATTGACGAGCCGGACCTGTCGACCGACAGCATAGACAAACCTTTGAACGAACCTTCTTTGGACATAGAATCCCTTGATGATTTCAACCTTACGGATACTGAAGATAAAATAGAAAATGTATCCGGCGGCGAAGTTCCCCCCGACGAACCGTCTCTTGACGATATTGACATCGACATAAATATGCCGTTGGAAGAACCAAAAGCAGACGACTTATCGTTATCTGACGACTCGTTATCAGATGTCCCCTTGACGGACGACTCTTTGTCGGCCGACGCCTTGTCGGACGCTTCACTTGACAGTGTGCTTGACAGCGGTTCGCAGAGCGATGACGGCTTGACTCTTGATGAATCATTAACATCGGATAGTTTTGACGAAGAAGTAAAGAAAGCCGAGACTCCTCTTGATGAAGATACTGAAGATATTACTATTGATGAAGATCTTATACCTTCGGATATTCCCGATGAAGAGCCTGTTGCCGCGAAAGCCGCTCCGGCTCCAGCGCCCG
>NZ_BDHD01000660.1:0-645 GCF_054786075.1 Treponema sp. R6D11
ATATAGGCGGGGCGGCCGCCTCCGTGGTAACGGTAATCCTCGCGATTTTTTTCGTTCCGTCTGTTTTTCAGGGGGACGGAAAAATTCCCAAAATAATCGCGCCTGCGGCTTGTACCGCCATTTTCGGGAATCTCGGGGATTTGGCGGAATCCGCGATTACACGAAGCGCCGACGTAAAGGATTCCGGCAATCTTATGATGGGGCGCGGCGGAATTCTGGATTCAATCGATTCCCTCGCTCTTGCGGCCCCTGTATATTTCCTGCTTTTCAATTTATTTTTTATTACCCCGCAATGAAAAGACGCGTATCCGTACTTGGGGCGACAGGCTCCATCGGCAAAAGCTCCCTCGATATAATTTCGCGTAACAAAGACGCGTTTGACGTCGTCCTTCTTTGCGCCCACTCAAAAGGCGAAGAGCTGGAAAAGCTTAAGCGCTTGTGGCCTTCCGCCGTTTGCGTGCTGGCGGGCGAAGAAGGCGGCAAGGAAAAACTTCTTGCCGCGATTGGGAGCGCAAACGCCGACATGACGATAAACGGCATATCCGGCGTCCTTTGCCGTCACGTTTTTTAATTCCTGAACGCCCATCTTCCTGAAAGGGCCGCCCGAAGCGGTCAATATTATTTCGCTTACCGAGTCATTTGCGC
>NZ_BDHD01000661.1:0-534 GCF_054786075.1 Treponema sp. R6D11
GGAACAAAGTGGTCCAAAAACGGAACAACCTGGAGCACGGCGGCAGTTAATGTTGATGTTGGAGAAACACTATATTTATTCGCTAGACTAGCTTCATTTGGGGTTAATAATAATGTTGGTTATCCTTTTCTTCCTGATGCAAGAGTAGACATCGATATGTCAATTAACCCTAATATAACTACAGTTAATCAAGGATTTTTGTCCCATGCAGCTTCTAATAAAGGAATACTGTCCTTAGGAGTACCAGATACATCGCATTTGGTTTCGGTCGGCCATTTTTTCATGAGTGGTTATGCTTCTGGTTGCAGAAGTCTTATCAATCTTGATGTTCCGGACACTACAAATATAGTCATTATGGGAAGCAACTTTATGGCAGACTATGCCGGAGGTTGCGAAAAACTCGTTACATTAAAAGCGCCAAATTTGAGTTCCTGCCCAGTTATTACACATCAGTTTTTATACGGTTATGCTTCTGGTTGCAGAAGTCTTATCAATCTTGATGTTCCTTTTTTAGATAATTCTTCTTTAGCTCCA
>NZ_BDHD01000662.1:0-642 GCF_054786075.1 Treponema sp. R6D11
GGTTTTCGCAGTTTAATAAGTTTTTTAAGAGCGTATTCACGAACAAAGTCCAAGTAGTGAATCCATTCGCTTATGCCGGCTACTTTTACAACAATGCCCCTCTCGCTCATAAGTTCGATTAATTCGCCAACGGCAAAATCATCTCGGCGCACATAAATCTCGCCTACAATTAATACTCGTGGGCAATCCGTTATTTATCGTTTTAACGGTATTTTTTTTACATCTGTAGCGACATGTTTAAGTTCTCTCCACAACGCTTTTGGGTTGTGTTCTACAGCGTGCATAACTTTTCGCCATGAATGTTCAAAATCTTTTTCCGCTTTTACAGGATCAACCGCCGCCGCCAAAAGAGAACATTGAATGTCTTTTAAGTAGTCGGATAACACTATCCCTTTCCACATCTCTTTTGCGAAACTGGGACCAAGCTCCGTGTATGAATTATCGGCGGACAGAATAAAGACCACTACGTTTTCAAGGCGTAAATCACGGAAAAGATTTTCGTAGTAGACATAATACTGCCCCGTACGGCATGGTCCTGTTGTAATCGGCACAAAGAGCAGATACAACTCGTCTTTGCGGTATTTATCGCTGAAGAAAAATTCCAACGCACTGCCCAAAACCAAATGGCTTGGCACGCACTCC
>NZ_BDHD01000663.1:0-642 GCF_054786075.1 Treponema sp. R6D11
ATATTCGACGGCTCGGAGCGGAGAAAAGTCTAGGTCGTTATCGATGTTGCAGTTTTCTAGAACTAGGGAATATAATTCATTTATTGAGTTTAAAGGAGAGAGGTCGTTCACTGATGTGTTTGATAGGTTGAGATAATTTAGGTTGGTTAGAGAGGAGATAGCGCTTAAATCGGTTATTGTATTATTAGTTAAAGTTAGGGCACTGATATTTTTTAGAGGCGAATAATCTGTTATCCCTGAATTGCCCGATAAGTCAATTGCAAGAATATTTTCGTTGCTGAAACTAGATAGATCTGTGATGCCGTTGTTAGCAATCTCTAGGTAAGCGATATCATATCCATTGAATAAGCTAATATCGTTTATTCCGCAGTTATTTGCTACGAGAGAATCGATCGTTTCAAAATTGTTCAAGACAGTGAAATCTGTGATATTATTGTTTGATATATCGATAATGTTGATATATTCAGTTGTTTTAACACCGCTTAGTGATGTTATGCCAGTTCCTGCAAGGTATAATTCAGATAACTCCGGTATTGTATTTGCAAAACTAATGCCATCGTTATTTGAGATATCTAAACCGTATAGTTCAACATTAGATAGGTTTTCTAATGTTTTGATGTTGCAGTCGCTGAGGTTTAGATA
>NZ_BDHD01000664.1:0-640 GCF_054786075.1 Treponema sp. R6D11
GTACTATCCGTACAAATTTACCGCAGTTGACGCGCTTGGAAACTCCAGCACAACAGAAGGCAAAATCGGCATTGATGTACTTGTTATCCGCGAAGGAGACAGGTTAAAGATTCAAATTCCGTCAATCCAATTCAGACCGAACTTTGCGGACTTTGAAGGATTACCCAAAGATGTTGTCGATAACAATATGCGTATCATAAGACGTATAGCGCAGATACTTAACCAGTTCCGCGATTACAAGGTTCAGGTAGAAGGACATGCCAACCCGACACAACCTGTGGGAGCGGCGCGCGACAGAGAAGAAGGCGAATTAAAGCGCATAAGCGAAGCGAGAGCGAAAGCTATTGTTGACTTGCTTGCTCGCAACGGCGTCGCACGCAACAGACTTACAGCCGTAGGAGCGGGTTCATCAAAACAAGTCGCCGCCTTTGAAGACCGCGACAACTGGTGGAAAAACCGCCGTGTGGATTTCTATTTGATAAAGTAGCAGATGAAATAAAATGACTAATAAAAAACCCGACCGCTTGGTCGGGTTTTTTTGCGACGGAAATTAATCGCTGCTTTTGTTTTTTTCTTTTCTTTCTTTTGTTCGCGTTTTTCTTTGAGCGTCTTTTGAGGCGCTTTTTTTGTCTCTTTTTTG
>NZ_BDHD01000665.1:0-640 GCF_054786075.1 Treponema sp. R6D11
CCACCTCGCGCAAAATACTGAACGCCGTTTCCAGCTCGAACTTGAAGGCGATCTGCTTTTCTGGGCGTTCCTTGCGGAGATCGGACATGTCCGTCTCCACGTCCTTTACCACAAGGCCGTCTATGTCAAAGGGAAGCTTTTCCCTATCGGCGGTTATTTTTTCACGGTAGGCGATTATTTCCTTAGCCGTGGTAAAGAACTTTGTTTCCGTGGCGTTAAAGCCCCGCTCTTTCAACCATTTGATTTTTTGCAGTTCGTCCTTGAAAAACCCGTCGTCGTTCGAAGCGGAAGCGTCATAAACGATTACTTCCAAATCCTCACAGCCTTCGCCGTCCTTTTTACGCATAATACCGTTGGCGGCGTTTCTGCAATTCGCCTTAGACGGATATTTGCCTTTCCAGACGTCGTGGGTCATAATAACCTCGCCCCTAACGCCGCCCGTAAATGAAACGTCTAATTTTTGAACGACCCCGCCCATGCGCAGGGCGTTGCCGGTAATCTCGTCGCCCGTGATTCCGTCGCCCCTTGTTACAGCCCGCGCAAGTTTGCCTTTTTCATACTGCAATTCAAGGCTCGCGCCGTCCAATTTATACTGAACGATAAACTTTTTTGTTAACCTGTTTTTTTTATCGGTTAACGA
>NZ_BDHD01000666.1:0-640 GCF_054786075.1 Treponema sp. R6D11
ATTTAGCGCCTTTACTCGCAGAGCAATTTCCTATTTTGCTCGAACAGGGTTACACTCTAAAGACCGCTTCTGATATAATCAAGAAATGAAAGTTCTTGGCATTGAAACTTCATGCGATGAATGTTCCGCCGCAGTTGTAGAAGACGGCGAAAAAATTATTTCCAATGTTATCGCCACGCAAATACCTTTTCACGCCCCGTGGAGCGGAGTAGTCCCCGAAATAGCGAGCAGAAAACACACCGAGTGGATTTATGCCGTAACAAAAGAAGCGTTGGACAAAGCGAACATGAAAGTTGAGGAGATTGACGCTGTTGCAGTAACAAATCGACCGGGGCTTTTAGGCTCCTTGTTAGTCGGGCTGTCTTTCGCAAAAGCGTTCGCCTGGTCCCGTAACATTCCATTTATCGCCGTTGACCACATATTGGCGCACCTGTACGCTCCTCGTTTAATTTCTTCCGTAAAGTGCGAATACCCATTTTTGGGACTTCTTGTTTCAGGCGGACACACAATCATCTGCCGTGCCGACAACTTTGACAATATTACAGTTCTAGGTACAACGATAGACGATGCTGTAGGCGAAGCGTTTGATAAAGTTGCGAAGTTTTACAACTTTGGCTATCCCGGTGGTGCGGTCATTGAT
>NZ_BDHD01000667.1:0-639 GCF_054786075.1 Treponema sp. R6D11
CTTTTGCATTGTCTAGCGCCCATTTTATTGCTTCTTTTCTTTCTACTATAACTTTGCTGTTTTCCCCTGCGCCGACTAGGATGTCGTCTATTATTGCTTTAGGGTCTTCTGTGCGCGGATTGTCTGATGTGATGATTGTGAAATCTGATAACTCGCTTGCTAATCTGCCCATGATAGGGCGTTTAGTCTTATCTCTGTCGCCCCCGCAACCAAATAGAGAAATGAGGCAACCTCTTGTTAGTTCGCGCACGGTTGTTAGAATTTTTTCGATTCCGTCGGGTGTATGTGCGTAATCAATTATGACTGTGTATGGTGTATTAGTATCTAAGATTTCCATTCTGCCAGAGACGGGTACGAAATTTTTTAGGGCAGCTTTTATTGTGTTGATATCAACACCTGCTGTTTCTGCGATGCCGATAGCGAGGGAGATGTTTTGCAAATTAAATCTGCCGACTGCTTTGCATTCGAATTTCTCGTCAGCATATATAAAAGAGGTTTTGTTTGCAGTTAGCTCAAGGTTTTTGAAATCAGCGATCGTAACGCTTTTTCCTGCAAATTCTTCTGCCAGTTTTTCGCCATATTTTGTAGTAGCTGGATTTTGTTAATTTTTTGTATACTGCATCTTTGTCAAGATCTAGA
>NZ_BDHD01000668.1:0-527 GCF_054786075.1 Treponema sp. R6D11
ATAGGAAGCATGGATAATACATCTAAAATTTTTTCACTAAACATGAAGCAGCTCCTTTGTCGCTGGAGCTTGCGGCGATTCAAACACGGCGGAGACGCTTCCCCTTTCTACAATAATTCCCTCATCAAGCACTGCGACTTCATGACATATCTCACGGATAACTTCCATTTGGTGTGTTATCAACACCACGGTAATTTTAAGCCGCTGCTGCAAGTCGCGGATCAACGCCAAAATTGAGCGAGTGGTTTGCGGATCAAGAGAGCTAGTCGCTTCATCGCAGAATAGCACTTCTGGGTTTGCAGCTAACGCTCTGGCGATAGCCACACGCTGTTTCTGTCCGCCTGAAAGTTCCCTTAAGCGGGCTTTGCGTTTGTCGGTAATTTCTACCATTTCAAGAAGTTCATCAAGACGCTTGTCTATTTGTTTCCGGGGCAATCCCGCAATTTCCAAAGGATAAGTAATATTGTCCGCTGCATTGCGTGATCCAAACAAGTTAAAATTTTGAAATATCATTCCCATTTTTCTGC
>NZ_BDHD01000669.1:0-635 GCF_054786075.1 Treponema sp. R6D11
CGACTTCAAGGTTTTTTTAATTTCTCCGAAGGCGGAAGTGGAGAATCTTCCATCAGCGGAAAAAAAAAAGGCGATTTTTAGAGAGCCGCAAGCCGCCAAAATTGACCGCCGAAGTTTGATTTCTTTGCTCGTTAAAGTCGGCAGGACCATTTGCAAACCAGCCGAGGAAAACGATACTGCGATCGGCTTTTCCTTTGTTAATTGTTTTTCTGCCTTCAGTGGGACGCTTTAACCCAGGATTATTCCATTTGTTCATCGGTGTAGAAATAGGAATAGAGCCGATATATTCGGCTGACAATTCTCTTATGACATTAAGATTGACGTTACCTGTAAAAACAAAAGTATAATCGCCGGGATTAATACACTGTTTTAAGAAATCATCAGCGTCTTTTATTGAAACTTTTGCAATGTCATCGTATTCAAGAGGCTTAAAAAGCGGATGATTATTGTAAATTGTTTTTGTTAATTCGCGTGAAAACACAATTTCAGGATCGTCATTTTGATGTTTAAGAGTTGTTCTGTATTGATCAAGCATTGCAGAAATCGCCTTCTCATCAAGTCGTGGCTGTGTAAAGAAAAGATACACCATTTGAAAAAGCGTTTTTAAGTCCGACGTTGTAGACGCTCCCTGAAAC
>NZ_BDHD01000670.1:0-633 GCF_054786075.1 Treponema sp. R6D11
CTCTTCAACATCTTCCTCTATATTTAAGTCCGTCCGGGAGTCAGGTTTTCCCGGGCGGCTTATTTGTTTTTTGAAAATTGCAGAAAATGTTTATTGAATAAATTGTTTTATTTATAGCATATTTAGTAATTAATTTTTTAGGAGGAAAAAATGAGAAAGAAAATCTTTTTAATCGCTTGCATTGTTCTTGCAGTAATGTTTTTCAGCGTTAGCTCTGTTTTTGCGCAGCAAGTTCCAAAAGCTCCCGGCGCAATCGAAAGGACGCTTAGGGGAATGAACATTGTCATCGGTCTATGGTGGAGATATTACGATACCAAAGCTAATCCGCCGTCGAACCAATGGGTTGGAAGCGAGTTTCAGGAGAAACAGCTTGATTACCGCAAAAGGCTTTTACAGCAATATAACTTTACTATGTCGGAAAAAAATATTGCAAGCTGGGCTGAAATGCCGCAAATAGCGGCTACTTCGATTATGGCGGGAAAACCGGCGGCTACTATATTTGTGTTACAACCGGATTGGGCGCTTGCCTTATACCGACAGAACCTTCTGTATCCCGTAGGTTCAAGCAAAGCCGTCAACTGGTCTTCCACTACTCCGGTTGAATGGAACAAGTCTGTTACCACAGCTTTTACA
>NZ_BDHD01000671.1:0-523 GCF_054786075.1 Treponema sp. R6D11
GGAAGCCAACCGCGCGACGGAAGGTACCGGTCTTGGTATGAGCATTACAAAACAGCTTGTGCGCCTTATGAACGGCGACATTCTCGTGGAAAGCGAACGGGGAAAAGGATCCGTATTTACAGTACGTTTGCCGCAAAAGATTATCGATTCCAAAGCATTGGGCAAAGAATTGGCTGAAAATATAGCGCGATTCAACGTAGGAGGAATATCGCAAACTGGCAAAACGCCGCAATTTGTCCGCGAATATATGCCTTACGGCAAGGTTTTGGTCGTTGACGACGTGGAAACGAACCTTTATGTCGCAAGGGGGCTAATGGCCCCGTACGGCCTGTCAATTGAAGTCGCGTCAAGCGGGGAAGAGGCTATTGAAATGATCAAAAACGGCGCGGTATACGACGTTATTTTTATGGACCATTTTATGCCCAAAATGGACGGTATTGAAGCGGCATTAACCATCCGTAATACGGGTTACTCGTATCCGATTATCGCGTTAACGGCTAACGCCCTTATCGGTCAGGCGGAA
>NZ_BDHD01000672.1:0-632 GCF_054786075.1 Treponema sp. R6D11
GGTAAGACCAGTACAACTATGAAAAGCGTATCTCTTAATGTCGGTTACGCTGTCGGGTATGGTTACGCTGGTAAGTTTGGAACAATTTGGAAATGCGTAAGCTCCAATGGTATTAACACTACTTGGGATTGTAAAATCACCTGTTTTTCCGCTTGGGTATGCAATTAAAGCACTTCCTGTTTTATCGTACAATACTCCGTCTATAGAACTGTATGCGCTATTATTGCTGACATTTATGGAAACAAGGTTAGCGCAGCCTTCAAAAACACCATCATTAAATCCGATAATATTGTTTGGCAAGGTTACTTCTGTAAGGCTATTGCAGTTTGAAAAAGCATGATCAGCGATGTATGCAATGCTACTATCGGAGAGATCAAGATAGATATATTTGTTTTTATTGTTATTTGTATCAAGTATGCCTTTAATTTCTCCCAGTTCGGAATCATCAATGTTCAGTTTTATTATATATGGATTGGAAGGCGTATTTATTGGTTGACCTGTCAAAAAAGAGCTTAATTCGTTACTGTTCGTAAAGACAAAAATTGTATCCCACTTTGCATGCAATGTAATATCCATATTTGGAATTATTGCAAAGTCGTATGGAGCATAGAATGTTTCATTGTCTGTATACC
>NZ_BDHD01000673.1:0-631 GCF_054786075.1 Treponema sp. R6D11
AAACAGTGTTTCCCATTAAATCGGTAATTGTAACAATAGTATTATTGAAGGTCGCCTGAATGTAGACATTACCTTCATATACTGACTTTTTCTCTTTCTTCTTTTTTGCAGCAGCAGCCACTTATTCCTCCAAAAAACCTATTTCTTCTTACCGGCAACGGTTTTCTTTTTACCTTTGCGAGTACGCGCGTTTGTCCTTGTACGTTGACCGCGAAGCGGCAATCCTTTACGATGCCTAAGCCCCCGGTAACAGCCAATATCCATTAATCGTTTTATATTTAACGCTACTTCCGTGCGTAAACGACCTTCTACCTTGTAATCACTTTCAATGATATTCCTTAGGTCGTTTAATTCTTCCTGGGAAAGATCATTCATAAGCCTCATTGGATCGAGCTTTGCTTTTGCGATAATCGCATCGGCACTAGACCTGCCAATACCAAAGATGTAGGTCAACGCGATGTTCAAATGTTTATTTGGGAGGTCAACTCCCACAAGACGCGCCATGTACTCTCCTTTCCTTAGCCTTGCTTCTGCTTATGCTTGGGATTTTGGCATATAATGCGAACAATCCCATTGCGCTTGATGACTTTGCATTTGTCGCAGATGGGCTTCACGCTTGTTCTAACTTTCA
>NZ_BDHD01000674.1:0-631 GCF_054786075.1 Treponema sp. R6D11
TAGTAAATGTTACGGCTCAACTGGAAGAAATTATCTCTAAAATGAAAATTCCTGTACATCAAAGAGCACAACCGCTATCTTCAAGCGAAATTGACGATTATTTATGCTGTATTGGACGTGGAATGATACAATTTGTCTGTATTCGAGAGAGAGGACACGGAGATTCTCGCGCAAAAATAGGCTCATATCGCAGTTTAACGGCGGATAAAATAATAATTCACCCGGGATCGGTTATGTTCCGCATGGATCCTCAATTTATTGTCGCTGGAGAAATTGTACGCACTTCAAAAATGTACGCTATGTCTGTTTCTCCGCTTTCAAAAGAAGTGTTAAATAGGATAAGACCCGGTCTTTTCTCCGGCGACGCTGACGGAAAATTTGCCGATGGGCGCGAAAAACAAAAGAAAACTCGTGATTTTACCAACAATATTAAAATTTCAGGTGAAGTGTTTGATATTATCAATGTAAAAGGAAAGAAAACGGTAATTCTTCCGTGGGAAAAACTTGAACGCATAAAAAATAATTTATCGGGCGAAAGAGGCTACAAGAACATAAAAGGAAAAATTATAGTAAAAAATCAATATAATCTGCTTGCAGGAGAAAAACTCAGTCTTATTCTCTCTCTTGCACC
>NZ_BDHD01000675.1:0-629 GCF_054786075.1 Treponema sp. R6D11
CTTCAGGCGCGGCTGTATCCGTGCCGGGCATGATGGATACGACTCCTAACCTTGGAATAAGCAATAAAACCGGAAAGGGACGTGCGCCAAAGTCATGTTATCCGCCGTTTTCATGGCTTTTCAAACCCCCTTTTATTTCAATGTACTGCAATCAAGTAATGGGCCACGAAAAACGCTTGTTTGTAGAATGCCTCCATGCAAAACGCGGATTAACTGTCTTTGCCGCAAGTCCTTTTACCGATTTATCGCTTATTCCAAGGTTAAGAATCGTATCCATCATGCCCGGCATGGATACAGCCGCGCCTGAACGAACCGAAACCAAAAGCGGATCGCTAGGATCGCCAAGTTTCTTTTTCATTACGGCTTCAAGTCTTTTAAGACCCGCTTCTACTTCATCTTTTATTTGTTTTGGATATTTATTTTTATTTTCGTAGTATGCCGCGCAGACATCTGTAGAAATAGTAAAACCGGGAGGAACCGGAATTCCAAGATTGGTCATCTCCGCAAGGTTAGCGCCCTTGCCTCCCAAAATTGATTTCATCTTTGCGTCGCCTTCGGCTTTTCCTTTTCCGAAGAAGTACACATTTTTTTTACTTGCCACTTAAACCATCCTCCCTAAAGTATAACAC
>NZ_BDHD01000676.1:0-629 GCF_054786075.1 Treponema sp. R6D11
CCCGCAGACCCTGGAGGATCACCGCCATGACGCCAGATCGCTTTGAACAATTGGCCGACGCCTGGGGCGCCGACCTGCGGCGCTGGCCGGCACAGGAGCAGGCGGCGGCACGCGCGCTGATGGAACAGCCGGCCTTTGCGCCTGCGGCCCGGGCCTTGCTCGCCCGTGCGAATGAACTCGACGCGCTGCTCGGCAGCCATGCCGTCGCGCCCCCCAGCGCAGCGCTGGCAAGCGCGGTACTGGCCGGTTTGCAAGCTCGCCCAGGCATGGCGAATGCGCCAGGCCAACCATCGCCGCATGCATGGCCGCAGCCCCGTCGTACCGCGCCCGCACGGCCGGTGCGCGCCAGCGGCCGCAAGCCCTGGCATGGCTGGTGGTCCGGCGCCAGCATCGCCGGTGCGGGCCTGGCCGGTGTGGCCGCAGGCGCCCTGGCCATGGCCTTGCTGATAGGCACGGCCTTGCCCACGGCCCGGCCGGCACAGTCCGAAGGCGGCTGGTGGCCGGGCACCGTCTTCGACACGGGCGGCGCCTTGGTGGAAGGAAGCGAGGAATGACGATGAACGAATCCCCCATCGGCGATGCCCCCCGCACGACGCACCTGCGCCGCTGGCTGTGGGCCTCTGCCCTGC
>NZ_BDHD01000677.1:0-628 GCF_054786075.1 Treponema sp. R6D11
GTTAAATATAGCTAAACCAACTTACCAATTTCCTTCAACTCGGATAGACTGCCATCCACGGGGGTGCAAGCATACTCTATTTCAAGTGGGGTCGTAATAAATTCCCACTTCTTTTTTACCTTTGCGATACCGCATTCCTTGACTATGGCATTTACCGTTTCCAGGTCACCCGGGTGGATGTCACCAATTATTGAATCGTGGATTTGCCCTACGAGAAAAGAGCGTCCGTTTGTTGCCTTGCGAATGCGTGGTTCCGCATTTAATAAAGAAAAGAGTAGACAATGACAGGCACTGCCCTGTATCGCCCTGTTGACCAGTTGGGTAAACTCGCATGGTGCGTAGCAATAAAAACCGGTATTGACCTTTAAATAACCCTTTGCCAAAAATTCATTGTAGGTTTTTCTCCGCCACTGACCATACTTTTTAAAACGGACATTCCAAAATTTATTTTCCATCTCCTTTATATGTTCCTGCAACTCGGTAACCGTCTTTACTCCCATCGCCCTAAATCTTTTCTTCTCATCCGGTCCGCACAACTCCCAGATATTCGGTGCCATAGATTTCGCAGATGCACCGTAAAAAATAGGAAAGACAAAACCATTCTTTGCGATATAGCGTTCCTTCTTGC
>NZ_BDHD01000678.1:0-625 GCF_054786075.1 Treponema sp. R6D11
ATGGAATAGTTAAGCCTTTAGCCGATGGAACCCGGAAAGCGGGCATCAGTTTCTAGGGGGCATGATGGCAAAAACGACAGACATTATCGAAGATTCTACAGTAGTAGAAGAAAATATCGAAGATAACTCTGATTCCGCAGTGGATACGGATTCTGTCGAAGTTGCGGCGGAGGTCCGTCACGAAGGCAGAGGAAGACGCGGGCGTGGACGTGACAGAGATCGCGGCGATCGCGAGCCTGCCGAAAAAGAATTTATCGAAAAACTTGTTAAACTTAACAGAACCGCCAAGGTTGTTAAGGGCGGACGGCGTTTTTCATTCTCGGCACTTACCGTAATCGGTGACCGCAAGGGAAAAGTCGGCTACGGCTTTGGCAAGGCAAACGACGTATCGGAAGCTATTCGCAAAAGCATCGACAGGGCAAAACGCAATATGATTCATCTTCCTGTAAAAAATGGGACAATTCCCCATGAAGTAAAAGGATTTTTTAAGTCGTCTTATGTTTTGTTAAAACCAGCCCGTTCTGGAACAGGAATTATTGCCGGAGGTCCGGTAAGGGCGATTATGGAAGCGGGCGGCGTTACCGATGTGCTTTCAAAGTCGATTGGCTCTTCAAGTCAATATAAC
>NZ_BDHD01000679.1:0-624 GCF_054786075.1 Treponema sp. R6D11
AAGGAAGAAATGTCGCGTTACATGGCGGAAGAGGAAGTTTCCGATTCCACATACACAATAGGCTCCCTTTTAAAGTCCAAAACCCCACAGTCAAATGAATCCGAATGACGGATATAAGCCTTTAATAGCAAAAAGCCCCGCGATTCAGGAACAAATTGAAATAATAAAAAAGGCTGCAAAGACGGATTCCTCCGTCCTCCTTTTGGGGGAGAGCGGGGTAGGGAAGGAAGTTTTCGCCGAACAGATATATGTTAACAGCCTAAGAAATTCTTCCCCTTTCGTAAAAGTAAATTGCGCCGCCATTCCGGAAGGACTTTTGGAAAGCGAATTATTCGGCCATGTAAAGGGCGCGTTTACAAGCGCCGTATCCAACCGGCAGGGGCGTTTTGAAATGGCTAACGGCGGGGGGGGGGTTTTTGGGGGAAAAGGGGGGGTTGCGCGTTCTCCTCAGGGGGAGATTTTTTGGGGTTTTTTGGAAAAGAAAATTGTAAAAAAAGGGGGCGGTTTTTTGGGTTTCGGGGGGGGGGGGGTTTTTACTGGCGGTAAAAAAGGAATAGACGAGCCTGGTTTAAAAAGGAAATATCGGAGACGACGCCCTTAACTGTGTGGCCACAATGATTTTTT
>NZ_BDHD01000680.1:0-623 GCF_054786075.1 Treponema sp. R6D11
C
Source organism: Treponema sp. R6D11 (assembly GCF_054786075.1). Lineage (NCBI taxonomy): Bacteria > Pseudomonadati > Spirochaetota > Spirochaetia > Treponematales > Treponemataceae > Treponema > Treponema sp. R6D11. The sequence goes on from NZ_BDHD01000680.1 coordinate 2, forward strand.
CGCCATTGGATTCAAATGTTACAATAAAACCTGTTGTAACACCGGTTGCAATGCCCGCGCTGGCGCTACTTATTCTTCCTGCTTCGTAATTGATATTGGACGCGGATCTTGCGTAGACATAGTATGTCGTTAATTCGGTTAACCCGCTAAAAGTAACTCCGCTCTGCCAGGGCGATAAACCTGTTCCGTTACTCGCCATGCTGATAGCGTATTCAATGCTTTGTCCTGTCGCGGGCGTTAGCAAGCTTACATTGTTAACGGTAATAGTTTTGCCTGTGGGCGTCCCTTTTAAAGTAGGCACAGTTACATCAGAGCCTTGAGCTTTTGCTATACTTGCCTTTACGCTTGCAGGTTGCGCCGACAAAATATATTTCCCCGCGTCTGCTCCGCTCAATGACCAATCTTTAAAGATAACGGTTTTATCTGCTCCGGCATTTGCGTCGGTAAATGCGGCAGTTCCTGTATCGACTGTTACTCTGTCTCCCGCTACTAATCCGTTAATTACCGGTGTTCCGCTAACTGTCGCGGTTGTTGTTCCGTCATAAACTTTATTATTTACCGACAACCCTGTAATGGTAACAGGCGTCATAGGAGTATTAGCATGAATAAATATGGCGGTAAT
>NZ_BDHD01000681.1:0-622 GCF_054786075.1 Treponema sp. R6D11
ATTCTTTACCTTTATTTCAAAAACAAGACGGAAATCTTCAATTACAGCGTTAAGCATCTGCTTTTGGAAATTGAAGCGAATATCAATTCAATCCGTTCCGACAAGTCCATGAAGAGCGAAGACAAAATAACCAAAACTATTTTTATTATCTTTAATTTGTTTGAAAAAAACAAACCTCTTCTTTTCGTTTTGCTGGACTACCTGATACACCTTTCAAAAAAAGGCGTTAACCCGGAAGACCGCGTCCGACGCAGAACGGTAAAAGCCCGCCACATGCTGGCCTCGCTGTATATCGACGGCATTAAAAACGGCGAGTTGAAAAAAATCAAGGTAAAGGCCGCCGACGATTACCTTTACAGTTTTATCGAATCGGCCGTCTACCAGCTGGCGGTGCTAAAACGAAAAAACCTTAACGAGTTAAAAGAGACAGTGCTTTTAGCGGTAAAACAACTGACGTTGTAAAATGCGTATCGTCATCGCCGGAGTCGGAAACACCGGCACGCAGTTAGCAAAATTCCTCATTCAGGAAAAACACGACGTTTCGCTGATAGAGTCAAACGAGGATCGCGCCAAGCATATTTCCAACCGCCTCGACTGTATGGTAATTCACAACAAGGCGAAC
>NZ_BDHD01000682.1:0-622 GCF_054786075.1 Treponema sp. R6D11
TTTATAGGCAGAGGGTGGAGCAGTGAATACCGCAACAAAGGATATTTGCTTTTAGACAGTTGGGTGGAATTGCGGTTCCCGCTTGTTCAGGGTATATTGGCATTTGATTTATTCTTTGATTCAGCAGGGATTGAAACTGAACAAGGGTATTATTTTAATGAAAATTCCAGAGGGGAATCTAACTTTACAATTGAAAATATCAGGTTCAGCTATGGCGGAGGATTGCGGTTTACATTGCCGCAATTCCCAATCCGTTTGAGCTTGGCTAAACGATTTAAAGTAGTAGATAATAAAATTGAATGGCAAAAAGGCGCTATTCCCGGAATAGATATGGATATTGTAATGTCTTTTGTTTTATCATATTAGGAGTGGATTATGTTTAAACGAGTTGTTCTATCTTTATTTTTAATCGTGATGGCTTTTACCGGCGTGTATAGCCAGCAGATTACCCGTTTCGCATTGGTAGATCTGTCAAAGGTATATACTTCATTTTTCCGCGAATCTACGGCGGTAAGGCAATTTGAAGAAAAAAGCGCCAAGGTTCAAAATGAGATCGACAAATTAACGAAAGAAATTCAGGACTTAAGATCAAAGTATGCCGATGCTGTGCTTGCAAATAATG
>NZ_BDHD01000683.1:0-511 GCF_054786075.1 Treponema sp. R6D11
TTCTTTTTCTTTTGGTGTCATTTCTGCTTCTTTCTTTTTGCGTAGCGTTTTTCTAAAATCCATAGAATCATCTCCTATATAATAATTATACCATTTTATATCACCTAATTCAATATTAATAAGCATTGTAATGTTAAAGTTGCGTAAATATCGAGTGAAGCCTTATAAAAAACGGTGAAACGCTACCTAAAGTTTACAAAAATATACTAATTTTTGCTTGTGCAACCGATAATATTTGTGCTATAATATTGGTAGAGGAGGGGATAATATGAAATTTTGTGATAAGCTGACGAAGCTTCGCAGAGATAATAATTTTTCCCAAGAACAATTAGCAGACTTGCTTTCTGTGAGCAGGCAAAGCGTTAGCAAATGGGAGAGCGGCGGCGCGTATCCGGACATGGACAGGATGCTGCAAATATGCAAGGTATTAAATTGCAGCCTTGGAGACATTATGGATGACGGTGCGCTTGGTGAAGATTTCAAAGCAGAAGAAAAGAAATTAACGGCGAAG
>NZ_BDHD01000684.1:0-619 GCF_054786075.1 Treponema sp. R6D11
CTTTATGACGACGAAATACTCAGCATCTTCCCGATATTGCAAATCGAAATCATGCGCCACATCGCAAAAACCGCAGGCGCAGACATCGGCGAGCTTGAAAAAGCCAAATACATGCGCATACTTTTTTTGAACATCAAAAAAGTCCCTAACCTAAATATAAAAAACATATTCAACGCGACGTCCAAAATCCATCAAATCCTTCTCCAAGACCCGCTCGACATCTACGCAATCCAAGACGAAACCAGCCAAAATTCCTATCGTGTTGAAATCAAAAAACAGGCGGACTACGATGTATTTTCATACGCCGAAAAATTATTAAAACAGGCAAAAGAAGAAAACCTGCACATCGGCGAAGTCATCTTCCGCAACAAAAATAACCACAAAACAGCATACATCATCTCCTATATCGCGCTCGCCTGCGCTTTTTTCGGCATTTTGCTTCATTATAATAACTATCTCGCCGTCCTATCCCTCCCCCTCGTTTTGCTACTAACAGAGAAAATCATAGTCAAAATATTCTCCAAGCTAATCCCGCCAAGAATCCTGCCAAGAATTAGATACCACGATGAGGATATACCGAAAACATTGGTCGCCGTGTCATGCCTCGCAATCAGCCCAC
>NZ_BDHD01000685.1:0-619 GCF_054786075.1 Treponema sp. R6D11
GTAATAGCTCACTGGTCGAGTCATGACGCGCAGACAATGTAACGGGGCTAAGCATACAACCGAAGCCGCGGAATCATCTGACCACTAAAACCGCTAAATTATGTTATCGAATTAAATAACTTATTTAGATTTAGAGGTTTTAGTGGTCAGATGGTTGGTAGGGGAGCATTCCACAGACCGACGAAGGTATATTGTAAAGTATACTGGAGGGAGTGGAAGAGAGAATGCAGGTATAAGTACACGAAAAGACGGGTGAGATCCCCGTCCGCCGAAAGCCTAAGGATTCCTGGGTAAAGGTCATCTGCCCAGGGTAAGTCGGCTCCTAAGACGAGGGCGAAAGCCGTAGTCGATGGGAAACTGGTTCATATTCCAGTACCGTTCTTGGTTTTATGGGATGACGCGTGAGGTGAAACTCGGCCGGGCGACGGTTGCCCCGGTCAAAGCAGCGAGCTATTGGTGGCGGCGAAAACGCCATTAGGTAAGCTGTTACAGCGAGCTTTATTACGGTAGAGCGAAGCGAGTGTAATCAAGGCGCCAAGAAATAATCCCCTCTAATTAGGCCAAGAAGACCGTACCGCAAACCGACACAGGTAGGCGGGATGAGAAATCTAAGGCGCTC
>NZ_BDHD01000686.1:0-616 GCF_054786075.1 Treponema sp. R6D11
TGAATCATTGGTAATATTCACCTGACTTGAATAATATTGGTCAACAACAAGCCGAAGCGTATTATTTAAAACATTTATTTTTTTGGTATTCATTAATAAATGAATATAATATAAATTACTTTATTAGCTCAAATTTACCACATGAAATATATGATTTTATCATATATACAATCATAAAAAAACGAAATGGAAAAGTATTATGTGCAACGCAAGTAGAATTCTTAAGTAGAGTTTTTTTTATTAGTGATATTTTTGATTATTCTTTCCTTTCAAAAAAAATAATTCACGAAGAAATTAGCACTGAAGTAATTGAATATTATAATAACAAAAAACAAATATCAAAAAAATATAATAAACCATTCTATATGAAAAATGGTATTTCTCCGAGGGGATACCAAAAAAATCCGCAAAAATATATTACAATATATAATCAACTTGCGGAAAATCCTGATTATAACCTAAAATATATATATATACCTTTACATTATCAGCCTGAAATGACAACTTCCCCAATAGCTAAAGAATATGTTAGACAAGAACTTGTTATAAGTATACTTGATTATTATTTACCTAAAGATGTAACTATATATATAAAAGAACATCCAATGCAAACACA
>NZ_BDHD01000687.1:0-615 GCF_054786075.1 Treponema sp. R6D11
CCCGCCGTTATAAGCTCCTCAAAATAAGAGAGGAAGAAAGTTAATAAAAGGTTGCGAATATGAAAGCCGTCAAAGTCCGCGTCTGTGGCGATTACAATTCTTGCGTAGCGCAAGCCTTCAATATCATTATCAATGCCGAGAGCCATCATCATGTTAAAAAGTTCTTCGTTCTTGTAAATTGCGGCGCGTTTTTTGCCGTACACATTTTCCACTTTGCCGCGCAGTGCGAAAATAGCCTGAGTCATTACATCTCGGCTGGAAACAATCGAGCCTGCCGCCGAGTCGCCCTCTGTTATAAAAATTGTAGATTCTTCCCCGTCCTTGCCGTCGTCAAGGTGGTATTTGCAGTCTTTTAACTTTGGAATTTTAAGGGCGATTTTTTTCGCCGCTTCCCTAGCTTCTTTTTTGACGGCGTTTAATTCCGTGCGCAAGGATTCGTTGGCTATTATTTTATGCTCCAATTTTTTACTTGCTTCGGGGTTTTTGTGCAACCAGTCTTCAACGGCATTGCGCACTTCCTGCACAACCCATGCGCGTATGTCTGAATTGCCAAGTTTGTTTTTTGTCTGGCTTTCAAAGACTGGACTTTTTATTTTAATGGCGATTGCGGCGGTT
>NZ_BDHD01000688.1:0-614 GCF_054786075.1 Treponema sp. R6D11
TTGATCCAAGCGTGAAGCCCACTCAGTCAACCGCCGATCAAAATACCGTTACGCAAAATTCTTCGGAGCAGGAAACGGACAGCGAAGCTCAAATGGAAGCGTTATCTTTTCCGGCGGCGGAGCAAAGTCTCCTTGGGGACGGAGTATATAAAACGATTCTTAATATTGATGAATTAAACTCTATTTTGGAACAGGCAAAAAAACAAAAACTTTTAGCTCTCGATTTTGAGACAGATTCCCTTGACGCATGGCGTTCCCACCCTATCGGCATTTCGCTTGCGATAAAACCAAAAGAGGCGTTTTATGTTCCTGTCGCTCCCCACGGCATTGGCGAAGTGCTTTCGGAATTTAATGATCCTGAAAAAGTCCGCTCCCTGCTTTCCCCCCTGTTTGCAGATAACGAGATGACAATTGCCGCACATAACGCCAAGTTTGATTACAAAGTTAGCCGAGGTTGGGGAATTGACCGCTGGAAGTGCAAAATCTGGGACACAATGACTGCGGCATGGGTTGTTGATCCTGAACGTAACGCTTATTCATTGGACTCGCTTGTTTCTTACACTTTTGATTGCACTCCCCTAAAATATATGGACATAGTGCCAAAAGGCATGACA
>NZ_BDHD01000689.1:0-614 GCF_054786075.1 Treponema sp. R6D11
GAATCAGATTTAAAAATCAAAAAACAAATATCGATGAACAAAAAAATGGAATTGACAAACAGAGCATTGCTCAAATAGAAAACAATGATGATCAAACAGATAACAATGCTGAACAAGTTGACGCCGATATTTCTCAGACAGAAAACATTAATCAAATAGATCAAGTTGACAACAATGTTAATAAAATAAATACCAATGTTAATCAAATTGAAAATAGAAATACAGTTAGAGAAAGATTCCATGAGGTACATTAATCGAAGTAGGTTAATGTAGAATTATCAGCTCCAAGGATAAGGAGGCATAGTATGAAAAAGTTTAAGTTGACAAAGAATATACAAAAATTAAGTTTTATCGTTTTAACTGTTATAATCGCGTTTGCGGCAATTGTTTCCTGCGATAACGGTTTTGTTATCGACATTCTGCCTAACAGAGATTTATCGGGTTCATCGAATTCATCAGGTTCGTCAAGTGCGGGAAATCCAGATAGCAGCCGACCGCAGAATGCGGAGTATAATATAACGATTAAAAGAATCGGCAATTTTGCATCGGGTGATACTGTAACAGCATCGCCTAATATTGGTTATGAAGGTGATACTGTAACACTTAACTACAGA
>NZ_BDHD01000690.1:0-612 GCF_054786075.1 Treponema sp. R6D11
CGCTAGAGCAGCTTAATATAGATACGAAAACAATCGAGAGCAAGGCGAGAAAATCGCTTTGTATTATAGGAACTTTGCAATTCCAACAAGAAAAAGGGCTCGCTTCATGCTTGCCTGTTGGCAACAATCAGCTACAAATAAACAGGGCTTTAACAACAGAAAGCACAGCTATCTTCATCCCGTTCACAAGCCAAGATGTTATGGAAAAAGGCGGAATGTATTATGGCACGAATGCTATAACTCGCTCGCTTTTGATCTTCAATAGAAAAAATTTGAAAAACCCGAATGGATTCATCTTAGGTACGCCGGGTTCTGGTAAATCTTTCTCAGCGAAACGCGAAATGGTTAACGTCCTCTTAAACACGGACGACGACGTTCTAATCATCGACCCTGAGCGCGAGTATACACCTTTGGCAGAAAACTTCAACGGCACGTTGCTGAAAATATCATCTTCGACGACTAACTATATCAACCCGCTTGATATGTCTCAGGATTATGCCGATGAAGAAAACCCGATAACATTAAAATCCGAGTTCATCCTCTCTTTATGCGAAACTTTATTTGCAGGTTCCGGCGGTTTAACCGGCGCAGAGAGAACGATCATCGATAGAG
>NZ_BDHD01000691.1:0-502 GCF_054786075.1 Treponema sp. R6D11
TTTGGGTTCAAGAGCCGAATATGAAAACCTTACGTCCTTTCTGTCCAGTTCCGCTTCTGTTTCCCCGCTTACGATAAAACCGTCTTGTTCAAGAATGGAGTAAAATTCCGCCACGTCATTCATCAACTCGGTAGGAGATACGTCGATAAAATTCTTTGCTATTTCTACACAAAGTTCTTCCAGTGTTTTAAGTTTACGGGAAAGGGCCTTGAGAAAAACCGCACCTGAAGAATTGACCACACGGTCGCCGAAATCGCTTTTACTGGTAATGTAGCCGATGTCATCATAAATGCGGATAAAAGTGTCGTATTTTTGGCGATAGAGCATTTAATTTTCTCCTGTTAATGCAAATAATTAAAACTACACCCTAAAAAAATAACGAGCGTTCCCAAATTAATTGAGAACGCTGTTTGCAGTTTAGTTACCTTGTCAATTCACATGCGCTACAATGAGAAGATGGCTTGCTTTTCTCAGGACACCCTGCCGCATAGCCCCCCTGTTT
>NZ_BDHD01000692.1:0-500 GCF_054786075.1 Treponema sp. R6D11
AAGCCTAAATTTTCAGTTAGCTTATTATCAAATTTCGCCGCAAACATTTCGCCTTCGAAAATAGCTGGTATAGAAACTTTTTTGCCATCGACGATCATTTTTTCGATAAGCTCATCAGTTGGAATTTCGCTTGGCATTGCATGATAAACGAATATGCTATTTGCATTTTTATATTCATCAAGAGCGCAAATTTCCTTATAAGGGTTGCCGGTAGATGGCTTTTTGTTCGCCAACTTTCTAAAACTTTCTTTTTGTTTTTTAATTAGGGACTTTGGAGTGCACGAATACTTTTCGACAAAAAAATCTGGGAAATATGATAGCTTGGCTTTCCGGAGGCCTTGAATTCCTGAGTCATCCTCGCGGTTTACGTATTTTAATTCAGGATATTTTTTCATCATTTTTTCGCAGTGCAATTTATTTATAGCGACGAAGCTTCCGCGAATTTCTGCACTTGCTTTTTCGAAATGGATAATGATGGTGTCGTCTGAAATTATTTCTGA
>NZ_BDHD01000693.1:0-609 GCF_054786075.1 Treponema sp. R6D11
GTTGGGATGTTTGGCATTATAACTTGCGATGATTCTCTTCCATGCTTAAACATTTCCGTTAGGGAAAACCCCCTGCTAAACGCGCCTCGGCGACCGCCGCTCCTCCTGTAAAGAAATCGGCGACTATAGTGCAAAAATCATCGGGAGGACCTGCAAGGATGACCCCCCGCTATGCGGTTATTGTACAAAATGAGCTTTTCCATAACGGAAATGTTGAAGCATGGAAGAGAATCATCGCAAGTTATAATGCCAAACATCCCAACCTGGAAGTTTTTATTTATTACGAACAGGAAAGAATACTTGACATTAACTCGTTGTTTAAATGGGGCAAGGTAAAACATGGCAGTGCCATTGAATTTGCCGTAGCCGGAAGCGACATTCAAGATGTGGCTAAATTACAGCGTTATCTGGCTCAGGGAGCCAGTCATCAATTTGAAGCGTTTTTGCGCGGACCTGTTAACTCCGTGCTTAAATTGTTCTAATATAAGGAAAAGTATATGGATTCAAGAATACATTTTTTCAGCCAAAAAGACGTTATTTCCAGCAAAGTTGCGCCGGAATTATTGGGTATCCGCGGCAGACAGGCAAATGAATTTGCCGAGCTTGGAT
>NZ_BDHD01000694.1:0-607 GCF_054786075.1 Treponema sp. R6D11
CTCCAAATAAGAATAGAAGACGATGCCGCCATAGTTATCGCTACGCAACAACCTGTTGCGCGCGATTTACGCGAGATGGTAACAATTTTTAAACTTACAAGCAACATAGAAAGAATTGGAGATCATGCCGTACACCTTGCGCGCGCCGCGAAAAAACTTGCCAAAAAAGGCGATTCGCTCTTTATGGCGCAGGGGCATTTTGAAGCTATGGCGGTAATAGGACAGGAGATGATTCGCGCCGCTATTTCGGCATTTATGGCGCAAGACGCGCAGGCGGCGCGGGCGGCGGCGGCAATGGACAGCAAAATTGACGCGGAGCACAAAGCTCTTACCGAAGAAATTTTAAAACAAATGAAAAAAAATCCCGATATGGTTAAGGATGCGCTTCAAATTATTAACACGTCAAACCAGCTTGAACGGCTTGGAGATCACATCACCAATATTTGCGAAGCGATTATTTACAAGATCATTGGTCACATGGGAATCCCACAGTACATTGCCGTTTGGATCAATCAGCGTTAGACGATATGCTTGATTTGCGTTTATGGGCAATTCTATTTTCATAGGCGTATCTGCGGTGTTTTTGAATATTTGTCTTATGCTATCT
>NZ_BDHD01000695.1:0-605 GCF_054786075.1 Treponema sp. R6D11
GCATGGGGCAACGAAAAGTTTGTCGCCGTGGGATTTGACGGCAAAGCGGCGTATTCGGCTGACGGCGTAACATGGACAGCCGTATCGGACACCAAATTCGGCACATCCATCAGCAGCATCTACGGCATCGCATGGGGCGGTCCTGCCGGAAAGCAGAAATTTGTCGCCGTGGGATATGGCGGCAAAGCGGCGTACTGGGACGGGAATTAATTTTTAAGTAGCAAGTAGTGTGCCTTGCGTTGCAGGGTACGCTACTTGTTGTGGGTTTTGAGTACTGTTTGAGTCTGTCTATCTCATCATCTTTTACTGTTTTTTTCGGATCATTGTACTTATGCTTAAGTACAAAAGAAAAAATCTCAAAGTTATTTTCTTTCAACAGTTTAAGTACTTCTTCTGTAAAATGATTTTCGTCAAAGTTAGGACAGAAGGCAAGAATTATAAATTGTTTGTTTATGTATTTTTTTATTGCCTGAATAATTTTATCTAGTTGGTCATCGTTAGACATTTTTATTATATCAACTGCAATGCCGTTTATCTTAATATGTCGGTATTTCCCTGCGAATGACGGATCACTGAGGGTTTTTGATTTACCCCAATTGCTGTGA
>NZ_BDHD01000696.1:0-493 GCF_054786075.1 Treponema sp. R6D11
GGGAACAAAGGTAAAAAAAGAGGGCGATTTTATAGTGGCTGGTTTTGGCGGGTCTATGCGTTACAATAACGGTCCCAATCAATATACCAATTCTGAAATGTTTTTTGAAATTTTAAAAATAATTCCAAGACTTCTTTGGAACCGCCTTGTGCATGGACGTTTTCTTGACGTGCTTTTAACTCACGCTCCGCCAAAAGGCATTCACGATAAAAATGACAAATGCCATAACGGGTTTAAGTCTTTTTTATGGTTTATGAAAGTATTTAAACCCAAATACCTTGTTCATGGTCATATTCATCTATATGATTTAAATGATATTCGCAGTACAAAATGGAATAACACAACAGTTGTAAACGCTTTTAGTCATTATATTATTGATTTGGGAGATAAAAATGGAAGTTGACGCAATAACACAGCAAACATATGCTGATTTTTCCCGCGCCAGGGGAAAAGCGATGTTGTCTCAGATACAGAATTTTTTAAATACAGATAG
>NZ_BDHD01000697.1:0-491 GCF_054786075.1 Treponema sp. R6D11
CCATAGGTCGTTTACGAAACATAACATTCTCGGTTAAAGAAGGGTCTGATAACATGGAAAAATCGGGTAAGACTCTTGTTCAGGAAACAAATGTATTCATAAAAATTACTAAAGAAACTGTAAACGGCATGAATGAGATAGTAAAAGGCATTAATCAGATAAATGTCTCGGTGAACCATGTCAACGAAATGAGCGCGGAAAACAACAGTAACTTTGAGTCCTTAAAACAGGAAACGCAAAAATTTAAAGATACTTCCGGCAACGAAAAGAAAAAAATCATTGTTATTGATGATGAAGAAACCGATCTTATTTTGGCAAAGTCTATGTTGGCAGATGATTATGATGTTACTACAGTCAGTTCCGGTCAAGAAGCTTTAAGCTTATTCTTCCAAGGGTATACTCCCGATTTGGTTTTACTGGACTTAATAATGCCGGGTATGGACGGATGGGAAACTTACACCAGAATACAAGCGATAAGCAACCTACACGAC
>NZ_BDHD01000698.1:0-599 GCF_054786075.1 Treponema sp. R6D11
ATCTTTTTTTACCTGAAGTCAGGAGAGCTGGTGACGCCGGTTCTGGGCGACACAATACTGCCTGGAATTACCAGAGCCAGCATTATCGAGCTTGCAAAGGATCTAAAAATAAAAGTCTCTGAGCGTAAAATCGCTATTGATGAAGCGCTGGCCGAAACAAGTGAATGTTTTGTCTGCGGAACCGCCGCGGGGGCAACGCCCATTACAAGCCTTACTTACAAAAAGAAAAAGGTTGTCTTTAACAAAGGCAAAGTAGGGGATTTAACCGCAAATTTGCGGGATACCCTTAAAGGCATACAATACGGCCTTATTCCGGACAAAAAAGGCTGGCTGAAAAAAGTCCCCAAATAGCCTGTCGGACTACAGGGTTTCCTGCCCTTTCCATTTGGGCTTAAAACCCAGGAAGCCAAGTATGGTCAGGAAAGTAAAGTACACCGGCGTAAAGAGCAGCGTAAGGGCATAGGCAAATTTTCCTTTTGGGAGCGAGCAGCCGAAAAGGCGTAAATTCGCAAAGTTGTTAAAAAGCATGGAAGTTATCACCCCTGCCGGCAATGGCCACAAAAAGGGGAAAAACGGCAGCAAAGGGAAAGTAATTACCC
>NZ_BDHD01000699.1:0-599 GCF_054786075.1 Treponema sp. R6D11
GCACAAGGGCGATCATCGTTATGACGTGTCATACTCAGGATTAAAAAACGCCGTAATAAATCAACTTGACATATTCAAAAAAAAGTCCGGCGTTCACACAAAAGAAGACATAGCCGCTTCTTTCCAAAAAACCGCCGTACAAATCTTGTTACGCGCTTTATTAAACGCCCCCGAAGATACCGGGATTGCCACAGTAGTCGCAGGCGGCGGTGTTGCGGCAAACAGTTACCTTCGCTCCTGCCTTGCACAGCAAAAAAACCTTCACTGTATTTTCCCCCCTGCGGACTTATGCGGCGACAACGCCGCCATGATAGCCGGAATCGGCTACCACTACCTTGCAAGAGGTGAACGCTCCCCATTGAATATCACCGCAAGCGCGAGAGTTACAGGGTTTAAGAAAAAGTATCCATAAATTAAAAAGTACGCTATGGGGCTGTCCAATAAGTTCGCGGTAACTTATTGGACGCCTCCATAACTACTCTTTATTGTAACCACGCATCAGGTACTCTTGTAAATTTACTAAAATCAATTGTACCCGGTATTGATGAAATGGTAAATTTTGGCAAATTAGAATACAAGTTGCTCGCAGAGGTAATACC
>NZ_BDHD01000700.1:0-599 GCF_054786075.1 Treponema sp. R6D11
AGAAAAGGGGAAATTCAAGAGAAACGCCCGGTGGACAGCGTAAGCTGGTACGACGCTCTGGTATTCTGCAACAGGCTTAGCGTTCTTGATGGGTTAAGCCCCGCTTACAGCATCGGCGGCGGCACCGATACCAACGCATGGGGAAAAGTGCCGAAAGACGACAACAAGGCGTGGGATGCTGTGGAAATCGTGGCAGGATCAAACGGGTACCGTTTGCCGACGGAGGCGCAGTGGGAGTACGCCTGCCGTGCCGGGACGACGACGGCGTATTACACTGGAGACGATATAAGCGACGAAACGGGGTGGTACAGGCTTAACAGCGGATATAAGACGCATCAGGTGGGATTGAAGACGGCTAACTTGTGGGGGTTGCATGACATGCACGGGAATGTGGAGGAATTGTGTTGGGACTGGTACGATGAAAATTATTATTCGGACAGTCCGTCTAAAGACCCGATGGGTCCGTCCTCAGGAACTAGCCGCGTGAAGCGAGGTGGGTACATCATCTATAGCGTCGAAAGCCTGCGTTCCGCGAGCCGTTCTTACGTCTCCCCGTACAGTAGAGGTAATGCCATCCGCTACGGCTTCCGGCTTGTCCT
>NZ_BDHD01000701.1:0-489 GCF_054786075.1 Treponema sp. R6D11
ACTTGTAAATTCTGTAAAGGAAAATATTTTTACTTTTGTGTTTCTCTTTTGATCGGTAGTATTTTATTATACAAAAGATTTTATGAGGCGATTGTTATGCGACACTTGCGTAAAATTGTATAAAAACTTAAAGATAATCTGAATGGGTTCCTGTGTAGGCAAAGGATATTTTATTTTCTTCGATCTGATAGATCAAAATCCAATTGCTCTCTATATGGCAGTCCCAAAATCCTTCAAAATTTCCATGAAGTTTATGTTCTCGACAACTTTCCGGCAATGGTTCTTCCCAAATAAGAAGCGTCATTATCTCATAAATTTTGTCCATGTCTTTATGGCGTTTTTCCAGCAGTTTGATGTCTTTTTTGAATTGATTGGTAAAAGTAAAATCCAGCAACAGTTAAACGCCCAAGTCCTTTCTAGCTTCTTCAATAGATTTGTACCATTTTGCAGGAATATCGCCACGCATTATAGCCTTGCTTTCTTCCATAG
>NZ_BDHD01000702.1:0-598 GCF_054786075.1 Treponema sp. R6D11
GAACTGCACCGCTGCGCTTCAACTGAAAAAGACTTGACCCTTTTAATGCTTGAATTTAAAGAAAACATTTCCAGTTATCAGTTTAAGGAAGCGGCGCAAGAAGCGGTTTCTTTATTTACGTCGAGGGATCTGCTGTTCGAAAAAGGCGAACAGGGCATTACCGTTATAATGCCCGGCGTCGATCTTGATACCGGACTAGTTAAAGCGCAGAAATTCAAGGCCCGTATCAAGGAAAAACTTTTCCCCAAGAGCGGCACGGAAGACTGCATATACATCGGACTTTCCTCGCGCGCCGGCCGCCTTATGAACTCCGAAAGAATGTTACTTGAAACAAACGAAGCCCTGCAAAAAGCAAAGACCGACCGTGACACGTCAATTATCGCGTTCAAGAGCGACTTGGAAAAATACAGAAAGTTTATTGCTTCTCAAAATCCCGCGCATTCCTGAAAAGCCTCTGCGCCGCCCACGGAGCGAGCAAATAACCGTATTCTGAACCTTCCACAAACGCGGTACGCCTTCCAGACTCGTCGGCCTTTGTTACGTGAATAGTTTTTATGCTGCCGTTTCCAAGTCCCAACACGAATTTACCCTCATAAGG
>NZ_BDHD01000703.1:0-598 GCF_054786075.1 Treponema sp. R6D11
ATGATGATCTTGTCGCAGAGCATCGCAAACGAGGTCTTACCCCCGAAAGCCCAACTATTCGAGGAACAGCCCAAAACCCCGACACATATTTCCAGGGGCGCGAAGGCGTTAACAAGTATTACGAAAAAGTTCCCGAGATTGTTCAAAAAGAAATGGATAAGCTCGCAAAAATTACAGGACGCCAGTATCATATATTTGATTACTACGGGGCTAAAGACGCTGATAAAGTTATCATTATAATGGGTTCTGGCGCGGACAAACATGAAGTTTGTTATGATGTTGTCACAAGACCGTCTTTTCAACAACGGAAAAAGGCATTTCTTGAAGAACTGCGCAGTTCTGGCAATAAATACAAACGATATACCGGGACTCCACTACGTTATGCGGGCGGAAAAACGCTTGCTGTCGGTTATATAGTGGAGCTTTTACCAAATAAATTAAAGCGTGTTATATCCCCATTTTTTGGCGGAGGCTCTTTTGAAATTGCCTGTGCAAAAGAACTTGGGCTTGAAATAAAAGGTTTTGATATTTTTGAACTGCTTGTTAACTATTGGCAACATCAATTTGCAAAACCGGAAAAAATGTATAAATATTTATT
>NZ_BDHD01000704.1:0-596 GCF_054786075.1 Treponema sp. R6D11
GGGGATAGGTTTAGTTTCCGACATCAGCGTAATTATTATTGATCTGCTTCATCAGGCTTTTGAAGAAAGGCAAACCACGCCCGCGCCGGAAGAAATCGGAAACAAGGCGGCGTCTATATCGGGATCAAATATCGCCTCTACCATTACAACGGCGCTCGTGTTTATTCCGATTATTATGCTACCAGGACCATTAGGCGGTCTTTTCGGCGACATAGCCATCGCCCTTGTTACTTCTGTCGCCGCAGGATGGCTTTACGCTCAATTTTTTCTTCCGTCTCTTTATTCCATGTTCTTTGGCAATCCATTAATAGCCAATAAAAATAAATTATTAAAAATTAGATCAGTTTTTACAAATGGCAGTCTTGAAAAAAAATATTATTTCTTGCTTTCAAATGTCCTTCGTAATTCGGGTAAGTTTTTAGCTGTTGCGGTGTTTTTAAGTGTTTGCGGGTTTTTTACGCTTTTAACCCGTCCGGCGGTTTTCATTAACCCAGATGAATCCGAAGAAGTTCAAGTTTCCATAATGTACCCCCAAGGAATTTTGTTAGAAACAATAATAAATAGTAGTAAAACATTTTCCATGAATATTTCAGGAC
>NZ_BDHD01000705.1:0-596 GCF_054786075.1 Treponema sp. R6D11
ATCCTAGCTTTAGCCTTGAGCCGTTCGGGAAGTTGAAGCACCTATCGCGCTCGATGTATTTTGCGACCCTGCCGATTTCTTCCAATAACTTCAGCGTGTGGTTCTCTCGTAGCTCGGCCAGCGTTCTGCGGAGCAATAATATGTTGAGATTTTGGTATTTCATCGCGAGGAGAATGAATTTGCGCCTCATCGCCCATGATTTCCCGCCGCCTCTCGCGCCGCCGTATGCCGTATGCCTTGCTTTGGATAGAAAGAATTTAATCTGTTTTTCGTTTGGAGAGCCGTCGAGTTTTAATGTCATTTTTTCTTAATTTTGAATACCTTTTCATAAGGTACTCGAAAAATATCAAGCAGGACGTTAACTTCCCTCGTGTTGAAAAGGAGCTCTCCCCTCTCTTTTCGCGAATAAGTGGAAGGAGATAAGAAAAGAAAATCCGCCACTTCCTCCTGCGTTAGCCCACGAATGATTCTAAGCGCGGCGAGTGGTCGTACTGGGGGTAAGTATTCTTGTCTTGTCATATACGTCCTCCTTGAGTGCCTTAATCATATTACATTTTCGGCTCCCAGTCAATGGTTTTTGCATATAAGATATAGAT
>NZ_BDHD01000706.1:0-486 GCF_054786075.1 Treponema sp. R6D11
CTGAGTCTTTTACGATTTTTGTGACGCAGTCGGAAAGCCCCGTTCCCGGCACAAGCCCCTTGTGTTTTTTTTTCTTATTATCGGTTTTTTCGCTTCCAGACAATGCTTTTCCGTCTTCTTGCAATGCTTCCCCGCTTTCCAGTAATTCCTTCGCGTCTTCGATAACTTTATAAAAAGCGTTAAGCCCGGAACGCGCCTTTTGCGTAAGCTCCAAATTTCGCCCCGCCTCAATTAAATTCCCGCCGCACGATCCTGCCGCCTCGACAATTTTGTCCACCGTAACGGCTCCTACTCCTCTTGCGGGCTTGTTTACCACCCTGCGGAAATTCACCTCGTCGCGCGGATTTACAATGAACGACAAAAGCGCGAGGGCGTCTTTAATTTCTTCCCTTTCGTAAAATTTTAATGAGCCGACGACGCGGTAGGGGATTCCCCTGCGCAAAAAAAGCGTTTCAAAGCCAAGGGACTGCGCGTTGGTACGGTAGA
>NZ_BDHD01000707.1:0-486 GCF_054786075.1 Treponema sp. R6D11
GACCGATTGAGTCGGGAAGTTTAAGGAGAGAGAGATGAACGAAATTAAGGCAATCGAAGCCGAACAAATGAAAAAAGAACTCGACCAATTTAAGGTTGGGGATACAGTTAAGGTTCACTTTAAAATTGTTGAAGGTAAAACCGAACGCGTCCAGATATACGAGGGTCTTGTTATCGCCATGAAGAATTCCAAAGTTGGAAAAACCTTTACTGTGCGGAAAATTTCCTACGGCGTGGGTGTAGAAAGGGTATTCCCGCTTCATTCGCCTCGTATCGCCAAGGTTGAAGTAGTGCGTCCGGGCAAAGTCAGACGGGCAAAACTCTACTATATCCGCGAAAAGATCGGAAAAGGCGCGAAAATCAAAGAGCTTATCATCAAAAAGAGCGGCAAAGGCGCTTATGTGCCGACTACCGGCACTGCGGCGACTGCCGATTCCGAATAGCCGTTATCTGTGAATTTCCTTTAAACTTCCCGACTCAATCGGTT
>NZ_BDHD01000708.1:0-595 GCF_054786075.1 Treponema sp. R6D11
TTTTATGTCTCTTTTGCCGATACTAAAAAGCTCCATGGCGCGGGGATTTACAAGGTAAAGTTTTAAGGTAGAATCCTTCGCGAACACCGCCTCGGACATTCCGTTAAGAATCGCCTCCAATCTCGCGCCTTCGGCCTTCGCCTGTTCAAGCCGGTAATTAAGCTCGGATGTCATCGCCCTTATCGCTTTTTCCAGGCTTACGAATTCAGGCGCTATGGTTTCCCCCGCTTCAGGGCCGGACAGTAACAGAGCGCCCTCCTGCGTAATGTCAACAAGCCTACCGATTGACGTTGAAAGAGAGAGGGAAATGGCGTATACGGCCCAAGAAACGGCAATTGCCATAACAAGTGAAAAAATAATAAACGGGAATATAATTGAAGAAATGCGCGTTCCAAATTCGGGAACGGCGGAGGAAAGCCTGAACACGCCGACTATCTTGTTGCCTTCAAACACGGGCAACGCGAAATAAATCCGTTTAACGCTGGTGCTGATTGAATCGCGGCGCGCGCTTTCTTCCCTTCCTTCAAGAGCCGCCGCTATTTCCTTGCGGTCGATATGGTTCACCAGTTCGTCTTTTACATGGGAATCCCATAAC
>NZ_BDHD01000709.1:0-484 GCF_054786075.1 Treponema sp. R6D11
AGACTGTATTTCCTTTATCTCCATATTTCCAGACCTTTAACGTAACGGAACCGCCAGCGATTTGTACTCCTTCCTTTATTGAGTTACCAATCGTATATATTTCTTGACCGGCTAAAAGATAAGGATTTGCACTAGAAGAGTTTTTTGCAGTAGCATACTGACCGTTATAGTCGGATAAACCAGTTATGGTCAGTGCGGATATGCGTTTTTGCATGACTTTAGGGAAAAGATTTTATATTTTTTTACATGAACCGACCTATACGCTACCGCTAGCGTACCCTGCAGGGCAAGGTACGTTTGCGTTTACTCTTACGACTAATAATACCTCGCATTATCAGGACCAGTAAGGTAAGGGGGGTCATGGTCAGGGAAATAATATCCTTTCACGCTGGGTACTTGTGTTGGAACAAATTGATAGTATATTATTTCTCCATCGTAAAGAATATATTCCCCCCTGCTGACTTCAGCGCCATCTCTATCGACA
>NZ_BDHD01000710.1:0-593 GCF_054786075.1 Treponema sp. R6D11
GGAATGATCCCCGCCCGTGCCTACGATTTCAAGCACGTCCATGTCGTGCAGGATTCTTACACAGTGCTTGCGCATTCCCAATGCGGACGCGGTAATTTCGTCTATGGTTTCGCCTTTGACGGACATTGCCGCAAGGTAGGCGGCCATTTGGATTTCGCTCGCCTTGCCTTCCATAATTTCGTTCATAACGCTTTCGGCGCATTCAAAAGACAGGTTTTCCCTGTTCGCCGCCTTTATAATCGCTTCTTTTATCATATCTTTTCTATATACTTATTTCTTATAACTGTCAAGATGAAAAAATGCCCCCGACGCTTAAATCTTCTAGCGTCGGGGGCTTAGGAAAACGACCTTAAATCAACGTTGAAAATCAGGCCACCTTAAACATCGAAACTTCCTTTGCCAAATATCCGATGTTTTCCCTGTTTTTTATGCTAATGTCGTTTATCCTGTTTACCGCCGTGTTAATCTGCTGGGCTCCGGCCGCCATTTCGTTGACACCTCCAGTAATTTCATTGGTTACCTGGTCAAGCTTTTTGCTCTCGCTTATTACTTCTCTGCTGTTCATGATCATTCTTAATGATTCTTCCTTAACC
>NZ_BDHD01000711.1:0-481 GCF_054786075.1 Treponema sp. R6D11
CGATGCCGGGCATCCTTAAATCGGTAATGACAAGATCGATGTCCCCGCCTGAAAAAAGTTTCCAGCCTTCCTCTCCGTCTTTCGCGCAAGCCACCTCGTAGCCTTCTTCTTCAAGGTATTCGGCAAGCCCTTCGCGGATATTCTTTTCATCGTCAATTACAAGAAGGCGAAACTTCATTTCTTTGCTCCCTCGTTATACTCTAACATATTAACCACTTTTTGAAGAACAGGCAATAATATCTCAAAATCGGTTCCCTCCCCTTCTTTGGAGCTTACCGAAATTTCCCCCTTATGTTCCTTGATTATCTTAAAGACCTGAGTAAGGCCCAGGCCCGTTCCCGCCTCGTTCGTGGTAAAATAAGGCTCGAATATTTTTGAAAGGTTTTCCTCGCTTATGCCCACACCCGTATCGCTGAACAGTATCCTTATGTCGTTGTCCACGCGGTTTGTGGCAATTGTTAAAATTCCGCCCTTAGGCATC
>NZ_BDHD01000712.1:0-590 GCF_054786075.1 Treponema sp. R6D11
GTATGAGGGTTGTCCGTACTTTTCCGTAAATTGGGTAAATATCGAATAATGGTCTATTACTTCAGTGTTAAGGCTAAACGCCATTATAAAAACCTTGCCGTCCCTTAACTGGAAAAAAGCCCTTTTTATAAACGACAAACCAGTTGTCTCCACAAGGCTTTGATCCCTTGACGGCAGAAAAGAAACATCCCTGTCTCCCTTAAACTGAAAAAGATCGTCTTTTAAAAGACCGTCTTTTAATTCATCTAACCCCATTCCCAAGGACAATTGACGAAACTGTTTGGGAAGTTTGGTATCTGCGGCGGCATCTTTGGAATCCTTGGCGGCATCTTTTGGCTTATCCTGCGCATAGACAGGAAAAAGCAAGAAAGAGAGTAAAAGGGCAAAAATTATCGGTTTTAGATTCATTACTATAATTATCGGATATTTTTGACCAAAAAACTACACACAAAAAGCTAGGCTATGGGTTTCTTTTCGAGGCGGGCCTTTTCTAACTGCTGCACTTTTGGGGAATACGGGATTTGTTTTTGGTTTTCCAATGAATCCTTTATTAATAACTTTTCATTTACTACCTTAAAAGCATGGATTTT
>NZ_BDHD01000713.1:0-589 GCF_054786075.1 Treponema sp. R6D11
AATAATTCCAGATTGTGCAGTGAAGAAGGTTAGCGTCCACGGCGTCGTAATACATGGACAGCGCTTCTTCGTGCAACGTGTAATCGCCCTTCTTAAAACCGCTCCTGTTGTTTAAGTCAAACGCCAGCCCGAATTCCCCGAGGAAACACGGTACGTTCCCCATTTTTTCCCTTGTTATTTTTATCCCCTTCGTAAGGCAGTCCTTAAAGTAGGCTCTTACATTTTTCTTGCCTATGATAAATTTAAATGTGTCAAGATTCACGTTGAACCATGAACGGAAACTTTTTGTAAAAAGGGTCAGGCCGTCGTACCAGTGAAAAGCGTTAAGCGTGTTGCCGGGGTCGGACTTGTTCCAAGACGGGTGGGATTCCGCCCTTGTGCTTGAAGGCGGCCCCTCTATAAAGAAAAAGTTTTTCTCGTTCGCCTCTTTCATCGCGTTTATGTACTTGACGATGAAGGGCTTAAGAAAATCGTCGGCAAAGACGGCGCCCCGGCGTGGACAATGGAAAAGTTGGGAATGGACTTGGCTCTGCTCGACCGATGCGGTGCGGCGGTTTCGATACAACAGTACCCTCTCCAACACCACCAA
>NZ_BDHD01000714.1:0-479 GCF_054786075.1 Treponema sp. R6D11
TCCTTATAAAAATTGAATGTCCGCCGATTTTTGCTTTTTGAGTGTATCCCATTCTGCGGTTTGGCAACGATTTACGAAGCCCACGCAAACTTGCCGCTTTTTTTCTATCCGGTGCGGAAGGAAGCTCCAGCCCTTTTTCAACTTTAATGATAGTGTCAGCTAACGGGTCGGTTCCGGGAGCGAAGGTATTAAGCGGTTGTGAAAGTTTTGAGCCGTCTCTGTACAAAGCTACGGCTTTAAGCGCGTTCTTCCACGAGAGCATATACGCGCCTTTTACATCGTCGTAATTGGCGGAGTTGGGCATATTTATCGTTTTGGAAATCGCACCGGAAATAAACGGCTGAACCGCCGCCATCATGCCGATATGGGCTGTCCATGAAATGCAGCGTTTTCCTTTTTTGCCTGAAGGAGCGGCGGTGTCAAAAACGGCATAGTGTTCTTTTTTAAGCCCCGGAGCACCTTCAAGACCCATTGTACCG
>NZ_BDHD01000715.1:0-478 GCF_054786075.1 Treponema sp. R6D11
TTTAGATCTTTCAACTTCCTCATCAGTTAATCCTACAAGCGGATTTTGCTTATGCCCTAGGTTTGCATCGTTCTGCGCCTTCATTTGCGCTCGAATGGCAACTCCGTACGGAGAAATATGCTCTGGCCCGACTGGATGAAAATCTAAATTAGGGTTCTCTTCGTTAAAAACTTGGCTCCTAAGACGCGGGTCCATCCCCACCAATTGAAGCAACTCTTGCTTTTTGGCGTATTCCAAGATGCGAAATTCCATAACTTCGCTAGCCGTTAGGTCGATAAACCTTTTGTTAATCCACTCCGGCTGTTTACCCTCGTTTAAAAATTCCTTCAAATTTAAATCATTAATAAACTCTTCATCAAACGGCATAATAAAATCCTTTTCATCTTATACAATTATAATATATCATATATGTATTTGCGCAATAATGCGGTTTTTAATAAATATTTGTAAAGGTTTTGAAATATTTATATCCTTGACT
>NZ_BDHD01000716.1:0-585 GCF_054786075.1 Treponema sp. R6D11
CTTGAAGAAGCCGCAAATGCGGTGATAGCCGATTTAGAAAATGCGGAAAAAGAGTATGATGCTTTGTTGGCAAATCAGAAAAACCAGCAACTTGTTCAATCTTCCGAAGTTCCTGATGAGAATAATATCCCTTCTTCTGATACTTCCGTTAATTTAGGGCAAGGAGGTTAGTATGGCGTTAATAAAAATTCCGTTATCGGAAGCTATAGAAAAAAATATCCCTATGGGTTTTGAGATTACAGATGATATTTTAGAACAAAGTTGGGGTCAGTTAGAAGATTTTTTACGAGAGCATGGTTGGGAGGGGCATTCTGAAGAGGTTTCTAAAAAGGAAACAGGTTCTTCTGGTAATCGCTCAGAGGAGTAAGGCTGAAAAAAGCTCCCTTGCTTCAAAAAAGAAGGTTGAAAATGAAGAGAAGAAAAGTTCTTTACGGTAGAAAAGATGAGCCTTTAACTCCTGAATCTGCTATGAGAGTGATAAAAAGTTTAGAGTCGGAAGGTTTCGGGGAACGTATAGGAAAAGCCGCTTATCCAGATGGTATTCCTCAAGAGTCCATTGCGGCAAGCCTTTCCGCTGGGGATGTT
>NZ_BDHD01000717.1:0-585 GCF_054786075.1 Treponema sp. R6D11
CGCTACTTCGTGGGAATGTTTCTGGAAAATTACGTTCCCAATGGTAAGCTCTTTAATTCTTGTTAACATAGTTTACAGCGTTGTAGATTATTTTATTAGAACAGATAACCGTGTTATGGCAAAAATAAATCTTACCACGATAAGAATGATGAATTTTGGTTTTGGAACGGCAATGGCATGGGTTTACTTCCTTGCCGTAATTTCTATTATTGGAATTGCGATGGCTATTATTTCCAAGAGGGTATACTATTATGAGTGAAGTTACTTATAACAACGAACATACTGAAAATTGGGGAAATATATCCCGCAATTACCACAAAAAGAAAAAAGCGCTGGATATTACTTTTAAGGTATGCCGTGCGGTGCTTCTTTTTGGAATGTGCTTTTTAATTATTCAGCCGTTACTTGATAAATTAAGCGTCAGCTTTATGGCTGAGCAGGATTTGTATGACAGTACGGTAATTAGTATTCCGCGAAATTTTACAACAGGAAATTACAGAACAGCAAGTCAATTATTGGTTTATTGGAAATCTCTTTTTGAAACCGTTAGCATAGTAACAGTAAGCTCTGTTCTTCAGATTGCGG
>NZ_BDHD01000718.1:0-582 GCF_054786075.1 Treponema sp. R6D11
TATTATTTGTTCCTAATAAGGACGAAGGACTTATATTTGTCCAATAATTATCTCCGCCATTTCGCATAACAAGGCTTTCAGCGCCGGAACCATCAGCGTGTAAAACTGATTGTAAAACACCTTTGCGACCAGCGTCAGTTTTTTTAATAACAACTGCCCCCGCGCCATCGCCAAACAAAACGCAAGTTTTCCTCTCGCTCCAATCTACCATCTTGCTTAAAACTTCGGCTCCGATTACAAGGGCGTATTTACGTTCAGGGTTGACGCTTAAAAGCCCTGTGGCGGTTTCAAGTCCGTAAACAAAACCTGTACAGCCTGCGGTAATATCCATTGCGGCGGCTTTTTTGGCTCCAATTTTGTTTTGCACAATACAAGCTGTGGAAGGAGTTCCAATATAATCCGCAGTAGCGGTAGCCAGAATAATTATATCGATATTAGCGGCTTCTTCCGCCGCAACTCTGTTCTTTTCCGCAGAATCATCGCCTGAATAGCCAGCCGCCATTGCAAGGGCGTTTATCGCCGCCTCCACCGCCAAATTGACCGATTCCCGTTTCTTTATTTTTATAGAACCCCTTAAAAACC
>NZ_BDHD01000719.1:0-582 GCF_054786075.1 Treponema sp. R6D11
CTCTTTGTACAGCGTACTCGCAAAATTTTACGCGCACGGAATAAATATGAACAAATTGGAAAGTCGCCCCATTTTAGGTCAGGCTTTTGAATGTTAAACGAAAGAGCGTGTAAGCCGTACAATTCGGCACAATCGCGCGAAGAAATAACGGCTACGTCCGTACGACCGGAACTTGCCGCCCGCTTTGCCGCCAATGCCGTGTTTGCGCACTCTGTTACTTTTACGCCGTTCCATGATTTTAAAAATTTACTGCATTGGCGGATAGCTTGTTCATGCGAAAACACTTCCTTTATGTCGTCTAACTTCGCGCCGGGAGTCGCTAACAGCGTATGGGCTATAGGCAGTTTTAAGCTACGAATAATATAAAAACGGTAGCGGTTCATAAGATCGTAAACCTCGTTAACGGAGCCTGCGGTGCTATTTTCAAGCGGCACTACACCGTAGCGGCACAAGCCGCCGTCTACTGCCTGAAAAACTCCTTCAAAACTGGTAAAGTATGTAATGTCCGCAGGAGAGAACAATTTGTCGCAGGCGGCTTGCGAGTATGCGCCTTCCACTCCCTGACATGCCACTGTAGCGCGT
>NZ_BDHD01000720.1:0-472 GCF_054786075.1 Treponema sp. R6D11
CCTTAAAATGCTTGAGTTGTTCAATGTGCCTTTAGTTAAAGCCGCCGATGCCCATACAATGGGGGCTGAAGACTGGGCGGTGTTAGTTGACGCGCAAAAAGGGAACGCCAACATTACCGACCTTCCCACTGACGAAGTGGCAGCTATTGATCATCATGAATACAAGGGCAACATGGGGTATCGTTTTGAAGATATACGCCCCGATGTTGGAAGTTGCAGTTCCATTATAGCCGAGTGGTTTTTTGAAAATAACATTGAGCCGCCCAAAGTTATAGCGACAGCCCTTCTTTACGGAATCTTTATGGATACCGACAACCTTACTAGAGGAACATCGAATTTTGACATTGATATGTTTTATCGTCTTTACAGTCTTGCCGACATAGAAATGATTGTAGAGCTTAAAGGGAATGAGATTTCTGTTCAAGATCTTGATATGTACGCGGAAGCGTTTAAGACTGTGGAAATTTATGAC
>NZ_BDHD01000721.1:0-581 GCF_054786075.1 Treponema sp. R6D11
GTTATATATCCTGCAAATTTTTGATTTATGGCGATATAAACTGCGGTTTGATCGGTTTGTTCGTGAGGAATGTCTGCTAATAATTTAGTGTTCCCTATTAGAATTTCTTTTTTATTAACTATGCAGCGGATGCCTTTTCCTGCGAACTCTTTGACATTTTTTGCATCGAGGATTTTTCCAGAATAGCTGCTGATAATGGCTTTTGCGATCGGGTGGTTTGAATTTGCTTCCGCTGCGGCTGCAAGTGATAGTATAGTTTGCTCAGAAAGACCTACAGAAACAATTTTATCTAGTTTTAAGACTCCTTTTGTTAGCGTCCCAGTTTTATCGAATACTACGGTTTTGACGTCGCATAAGGCATCTAGATAATTACTGCCCTTCACCAATATTCCGCGATGCGATGCTCCGCCGATCCCAGCGAAGTATGTTAGTGGGACAGAAATTACTAGTGCGCATGGGCAGGAAACGACTAGGAAGACCAGCGCGCGAGAAAGCCAAGTTTGACATTGGCTGATGCCGAAAAAGATGAGTGGGATTGTTGATAGCAAAACAGCTGCCGAGAGGACCGCAGGGGTGTAGTA
>NZ_BDHD01000722.1:0-581 GCF_054786075.1 Treponema sp. R6D11
GCATGGAAGCGGTACAGGGCTTCCCAATGCTTACGGGGCTTTCGCTTTCTTCCGCTCCAACAGCATTTATGGGAAAACTTTACCTTTGCGATGAAGACGGCAAAGTTTATTCGATAGACGCGACAGGTAAGCAGAGCGTTTGGGAAACTTCGTTTACATCGGCTCTGCGTTCTCCGCCGTCTTTCCTGTCTGTTTCGGGAAAAAAAGGAAATGTTGTATACACCGCAGTTTATCCAAAAAGTTTCTTTGGGGAAATGTGGCTACTTGACGGCGAGGGAAAAGCATTACCAAATTGGCCTAAGCCAATATCAGTAGAAAAAAATGATGAAGAGGGCGGCAGTTTCGGCATCGGTTTTGGCTCTCCGCATTTATTTTCGCAGAACAATAAAGTTTATGCCGCCTTTGTAAATCAATCGGGGCAACTTTTAGTTTACGATGAAGATGCGGCTCTTGTTCCGCCGTTTCCCGTAACGCTTGACGGCGTTTTCTACCAACAGCCTGTTTTTGACGGAACGTATCTGTGGCTAGTTTCGTCTAACGGAACATTTTTCCGTGTAAGTTTAGACGGCGAAGTTTTGTAT
>NZ_BDHD01000723.1:0-581 GCF_054786075.1 Treponema sp. R6D11
GTATAGGCTTTCCGCGTTAAAGTCTTTGGGAAGGAAGGAGAGCGCTTCTTTGAATTTTTGCGCGGCTTCGGTGAAGGAACGGCCGTAGTAGAGCTTCATGCCTTGATTATGCGCCTGCCAGGCTTTTTGTTCCACGGGAGTGAGGGATTTTTTTACGGTGAAGATTTTTACGCCCTGGGTTTTGCCTTTTACGGCTACGGTATCGAGCAGTCTGTAATAAAGGCCGGCGGAGGGGGCGGATTTTTGCAACTCTTTAAAAAGGCTTTCCGATATCAGTATTTCCGAATGATAGGTTTTTGTAAGGCCCTCCATTCTGGACGCGAGATTTACGGCGTCCCCTATTACCGTGTAGTCCATCTTGCGCTCGCTGCCGATGTTGCCGACCGTCACTTCCCCGTAGTTAAGACCGATTCCTATCTTAAATTCGCACTTGCCCAACTTGCGCTGGTTTTCGTTAAATTTCCCGACGGCGTCTATCATGTCAAGGCCGGACAATACGGACTGGAGGGCGTCATCGTCGTGTTTTTCGGGGGCGCCCCAGAACGCCATGATCGCGTCGCCGATGTATTTGTCCACGATGC
>NZ_BDHD01000724.1:0-580 GCF_054786075.1 Treponema sp. R6D11
GTTAGGAGGGCGGCTAGGTCGCCAGCTTTTTCGATTGCAGGACCGGATGTTATACGTATAGAAACGCCCATTTCATTGGCGATTATGTTGGACAGGGTAGTTTTGCCCAATCCTGGAGGACCATACAAAAGGACATGGTCTAGCGGTTCGTTGCGCTTTTTAGCGGCGTCTATGAATACGCGTAGATTGTCTTTGATCTTATCTTGGCCGACATAGCTCTCAAAGGTTTTTGGGCGTAGGGAATTTTCTAAATCGGTGTCTATTGATTTGAATTCGCTTGTTACTATTCGCTCTTGCTCGTCCATGTTTTTCTCCTTAGTTTGATCAGCGTGTTGGCGTTTTTATAGTTCGTGGGTCTATTCCTTTGATGGCTATAAGAGTTAGAATGCTTTTTGCGACTTGGTCTGCCGATGTATCGGCTTTGATTGTTGCGTTGGCATATTTTTCGTATAGAGGTTTGCGTTGTTCATAGGCGACATCGATTATATCTGCTAGTGGACGATTATTGCTATCTGCTAACGATTTTTTTATGTCTTCTAGTTTTCTATCAAGATATATTATGAATGAACTGTCTTTTAAT
>NZ_BDHD01000725.1:0-578 GCF_054786075.1 Treponema sp. R6D11
GGCTAAGTCTGGGGAAAGTTAAAGGTTTTTGTCCTCAAGTTTTATAATTTCTTGTATTTCAGCTAAATGTGTTTGCGTAAAGTTAACATTTTTATCTGTATCTAATGGAACAGTTACATTCTTTTCTGGTGATATATTTCTTATATTATCTGCAAATACAGACATTATTTTATCATCATTTCGTAATTTTCTATACAAAGAAGCACAATTTGGACAAAGAGACAGATTCATTTCTACCATTTCTTTGATCGGATTATTAAATATTTCCGCAACTTCCCAAAAATAGTTAGGAGTTTGGCAAATTTGGCAATGTCCTCTGTATCGAAATCCTAAATGCGCCCGATCATTTCCACGACTGGTTCTAATACTGCGACGTACATATTCGTAGCTAACATTTGGAGCATTATTATAACTATTTTTTATTGTTTCCTTAAGACGTTTTAAGTCCTTTATATCATCCTTGTGAAAGTATTATTATTGAAAAAATCAAGTCTAAAAAATGGTTATTCGATTATAATGGGAATCTTATAAGGGCATGTGATATAACGCGAAATGAACTTGATACAACTATATACGAC
>NZ_BDHD01000726.1:0-578 GCF_054786075.1 Treponema sp. R6D11
GCGTTCTTTCTTGACGTGTTTTTTCTGCCGTTAATTCTTTGCGCCTTATCTACAATAGCCAAGGCGTTAATTATGTTTTTGCTAAACCTTATAATGGGAAATGTCGTGCCGGTTTATTCGCTGTTTTCGGCGTTGTTCTGGATAGAATTAGGGCTTAATTCATTATGCGCTCCGGTTTTTATTTTTTCTTTTAAAGCGATTTAAGTTTATCGCGCCTGAACGGAGTTAAAATGCAGGAAGATCAGGGATGGCGGATAACAGTATTTAAGGTTCTTTTAATAACCCTAATAGTCATTTACAGCGTTAGGCTTTTCACCATGCAGATACTTTCGGGCGACGTATACCTTTCGCGCGCCCAGGACATTTCTAGAAGAACAGTGACAATTCCGGCACAACGCGGGGAAATATACGACAGAAACTTCAAAAAACAGCTTGCGATGAACAAAGATTCATTTGTGGTGAACATCACGCCGGCGGAAGTTCCAAAAGGCGGCATGGAAGAGGTTATTAACGCCGTTTCCGGCATTATTGGCATACCGGCCGATGAAATAACCGCAAAAATGCCAAGACAGTACCTG
>NZ_BDHD01000727.1:0-578 GCF_054786075.1 Treponema sp. R6D11
CGCTACTTCCCCAGCGTGTTCGGCCCGGCCGCCAACGAGCGGCTCGATGGCGAGGCCGTGCGGGCGCGCTTCGATGAACTGTCGGTGCAGACGGGGCGCAGGCCCGAGGAAGTGGCCGAAGGCTTCATCCGCATCGCCGTGCAGCAGATGGCCAACGCCATCAAGAAGATCAGCGTGGCGCGCGGCTATGACGTGACGCGCTACACGCTGCAGTGCTTTGGCGGCGCGGGCGGCCAGCATGCCTGCCTGGTGGCCGATGCCCTGGGCATGACCCGTGTGTTCGTGCATCCGCTGGCCGGCGTGCTCAGCGCCTACGGCATGGGCCTGGCGGACCAGACCGTCATCCGTGAACAGGCGATGGAGGTGGCGCTGTCTGCTGCGGCCTTGCCGCTGATCGCGGAGTCGCTGGATTCGCTGGGCGACGCGGCCAAGGCCGAGCTTGAGCGCCAGCAGGTCGGTGCCAGCCCCGTGCAGGTACGCTACAACGTGCATGTGCGCTATGAGGGCACGGATTCCGCCCTGGCCGTGCCCTTCGGCGGGCTGGACGACATCCAGGCGGCCTTCGAGTCGGCCTATCG
>NZ_BDHD01000728.1:0-577 GCF_054786075.1 Treponema sp. R6D11
GATCAATATCCACCTCAAGATACGCCCTCGCGTCCTTCCCTTTTTCATACTTGGAAAGAATACCATGCGCCGCGACGTGAAGCGCGCCCATTGAAGTTCCGCGAAGGATAAGCTGTCTTCTGTAATTGTCGTTCATAATCCCGATGGGACACTCGGCGGGGCCTAACATATCCGCTCCTTGCGGAAGAAGCGGTTTTGCGAAAGACGCGAGCCTTTTTATCGCGGCATCCGCCCTCTTTTCGTCCTTTGACCGGATTGTAAAACGAATCAGCCTTGAAAAGGGAGGGAAGTTTAGCGCGCGCCTCTGCGAAAGTTCCGCTTTGAAAAATCCTTCGACGTCTAGGGCGCAGGAGCGAGTTATAACCGGGTCTTCCATTCTAAGCGTTTGAACAATTACTTTGCCGTCGGGGAAGTAGCGCCCCGCGCGACCGGCTACCTGTACAATCAATGAAAAAGTGCGCTCTGCGGCGCGGAAGTCGGGCAGATGTAATCCCGTGTCAGCGAAGACGACGCCTACAAGGCGTACTCCGGGAAAGTTCAGGCCTTTGGCGACCATCTGCGTTCCAAGCAATATGTC
>NZ_BDHD01000729.1:0-577 GCF_054786075.1 Treponema sp. R6D11
ATGGCGTTGCTAAACTAACGTTGACCATATTCTGCAATTTCTGCGACCAGGTACCCACCTGCTTTGTGACCTCATTCATCGCCGATTTATTTAACTTTGGCTTGATTTCGCCCACGCCCTTCGTGGCGTTTTGCAAATTATCACCCATCGCCTTGATGTTATTTAAAACCTGTTTCATCTCAACATCGGCTTCCCCCTTTGCATAGACCTTACCCATTATTTTTGACAGGGTCTGTAGTTTGGAGGAATCACCGAGTGCGAGGTCACCAAGGGTCCCAAGCATTAAATTCGCTTCCCCTGCGTTCATACCAAACTGTACCAGGCTCTGCGTGGCTTCATTTATGCTTTGAAGGGAGTAGTTGCTATTTGCCTTGAAGTTAAGAGCATTCTGTAACGCCTTTGCACCTTCTTCGGCTGTGCCGGTCAACGTCTCAAAAGATAACCTAAATGTTTCCAACTCCGCACGCTGTGCGATCAAGGGCTTGAACATATTTACAATGTTTGATATGTTATGGGTTATCAATGGCGTTGCTAAACTAACGTTGACCATATTCTGCAATTTCTGCGACCAGGTACC
>NZ_BDHD01000730.1:0-576 GCF_054786075.1 Treponema sp. R6D11
GATGATAGTCCAACTGTCTCGTCTTGGGCTTAACTACCTTCAAATAATATGTATGAAAATCGAAAGTCCCGACATAATGCCCCGCCTGCGCCGTGACATGTACCAAACAGTCCAATGGCAGGATTTTAAGTTTTTAAACCGCTTCCCCACCGGCAATTTAATGACGAGAATGACCCAGGACTTGGACCGCCTGCGGCATACCGTCGCGTGGGTTTCCTACCAGTTTATCGGAGCTATCGCCCTTTTCGCGGCGACGTTTATTTTTTACCTTTACATGAATTGGAAGCTCGCCCTCTGCATCGTCGTCATCACCCCGTTTATCCTGTTTATAAGCCGCCGGTTCGTAAAAAAAATCAGACCGCGTTTTTTGCTGCTTAGGCAAAAACTTACCGACCTTGGAACTTTCGTTACGGAAAACATCGACGGCAACCGCGTGGTAAAGGCCTTCGCCCGCGAAGAATACGAAAAGGAAAAAGTTGAAAAACAAAACGCCGAATTCCGCGACATAAGCTGCGAAAACGCCCTTATAACGGCGAGATACCAGCCGTTTCTTGATACCGCGAGCCAGCTCCTTAC
>NZ_BDHD01000731.1:0-574 GCF_054786075.1 Treponema sp. R6D11
CCGCCACCCAACCCGCCTGCCTGCGCAAGCAAATTTAGCGAAACAATGTGGGACATTTCGCACACGCTCACGGAATTAAATTATTAAATAGCAAATGTTTAGGCATACATCTTGCCATAAAAGCGAGATCACAATTTCAATTCCTTAACCTTCCCCTGTGCCCCTATCCCAAAAAAGTTTACAATTACCGGATTATCAGGCGGACACTCAATAACCGCAAACGTCGCGCCTACCCTGCTTCGCGGTCGTCCCACGCTTCCCGGATTAATAATCCTAATGCCGTTCATTATTTTATTGTATGGAATATGACTATGACCGCATAACGCGCTATCCGCCCCTGAATTTCTTGCCGCTGCTATTAGCATGTTATATCCGCCGTATAAACCATAACGATGTCCATGGCACATAAAAAAATGATGTTCCGCAAATTCAAAAGTCAGAGCTTCCGGCATTGATATTCCGTAATCGTTATTTCCGCTTACAAGTTTCCAATCAGTGTAAAAACCTTCAGCGTCCGCCGTATACTGCAAATCAGAAAGCCCGTCTCCAAGAAACGCCGCCGCTTGAATTGTAT
>NZ_BDHD01000732.1:0-572 GCF_054786075.1 Treponema sp. R6D11
TAATATATATGATATAATAACTAACATAAGAAATGGTTTAAGTAGTTTTGCAATTTTGCAAGGTATTTACGTTTCTAGAAATTTTAGGAGGTTTTGCAAAATGCAAACTGGTAAAGTAAAATGGTTTAACGCAGAAAAAGGCTATGGTTTCATCGAAAGCGATGACGGACAAGATGTATTCGTACATTTCTCAGCTATTCAAGCTGATGGTTACCGTTCATTAGCTGAAGGTGCTAAAGTTGAATTCGAAGTTACCGAAGGCGACAAAGGCGCTCAAGCAAGCAACGTTACTGTTGTTGAATAATTAAGACCTTTAATCTAGAAAAGTTGCTCATATGGGCAGCTTTTTTATTTATTTTATTTCTTTGCTTACGAATAAGTTTTTTGGATTGCCGAATGGCCACATTCTAAAAATAGCTTTGCCGATGATAGAAGTTTTATCAATCATGCCGACATCTGCCATGCGGCTGTCGTGCGAGTTGTTTCTATTATCGCCCATAACAAAAATTTGACCAACGGGGACAACGGCTGGCAATGAAAGGGTTCCTTTTAGGGTTATAACTTGCTCTTTC
>NZ_BDHD01000733.1:0-571 GCF_054786075.1 Treponema sp. R6D11
TACTTGTCCAGCCATTCGTCGGTAATGGGGTTTTCAAACTCCAGTATCCTGAACTCGTTTACCGCGAGCGTTATTTTCGCGCGCGCTATTTTTACGCCCTCAGTATCAGAAAACACATAACAGCTTCCCGGCATTCGGCGTTTCGCGCGTTTTACGAGGGTTTTCCAAGTTCCGTCTTTAAATTTTTCAAGTAAAAGAAACTCGGCCTTCGCCCCCGTCTCTTCTGACTCTCCTATAAGCCTCGCCTTTCTTACCTTTGTGTTATTAAAAACCAAAAGGGGCAAACGGCCGTCTTTGCTTAAGAATTCAGACCCTCGCAAAATTTCGGGCAGTTCTTTAACCGTGCGATGCGCCCGTTTCCCCGTTGTACGGTCAAGAGTCATCAGCCTGCTCTGCCCGCGCTCTTGCGGCGGAAACTGCGCGATAAGGTTTTCGGGAAGCTCAAAGAAAAAATCGCCCGTCTTCATTGGAAAAGGGAACCTTCGCCGTTTCCGCCAATCGGGGACGCAAGCCCCAAGTGACCGTAAGCGAGGCTTGTTACCATTCGTCCGCGCGGGCTTCGCTGTAAAAG
>NZ_BDHD01000734.1:0-570 GCF_054786075.1 Treponema sp. R6D11
TTCATATAATTCCCTGTCATGTTTTTTTATTTCCCAAAAAGCAAAAACCCAAAGAGGGTCTCTTATTATTACTTCGATATAGGAAATATTATATTGACAGGGGAGAGCGGCTGTTTCGGAATAATCTTCATTAACTTCCATAGCTTCCGCGCTGTCGGCGGTTTCCTGATCTTCAATATTGGCAACTTCCAATATTTCCTCGATAATGAAAATTCTTTCCAGTCCGGGAGGAATATCTACACCATAAGAGTCCGCAAATTTAACTAATTGTTCCGTGCTTAAACTTTCCAACCGGTGGCGTGTTACAGGAACTTGAAGTTTATCTACCATGCTCTGTTATTGTGGAAAAAATCCGCATTTAAGTCAACTATAGCAACGGCTTTTATCTTTGTTCATAAAAACTAGAGAAATATTCAGGTAATGGAGCGTGTATATCAACATTGACCTCGTCTTTTATAATCAGTCTTGAGGCGTGAAGTAATAGGCGTTTTAAACCTGCGCTTTTGTGTAATTTTTTGTTAAGTGTAAAGTCGCCGTATTTGTCGTCTCCAAGTATGGGGTTTCCGTTCA
>NZ_BDHD01000735.1:0-568 GCF_054786075.1 Treponema sp. R6D11
GTATTACATCCCCGTCTTTAACCACATACTCTTTCCCCTCGCTCCGCACTAATCCCTTCTCGCGAGCAACCTGCATATTACCGCACTCATGCAAATCATCATAATGCACAATATCAGCCTTAATAAAACCTCGCTCAAAATCCGTATGTATCCTGCCAGCCGCCTGCGGCGCTCGCCATCCTTTTGTAATCGTCCAGGCCCGCACTTCTTTTTCCCCCGCCGTCAAATAGCTAATTTGGTTAAGCGTCTTGTACGAACTTTGCACAAGCTTATCCAGCCCACTCTTATCAAGCCCTAGCTCATCTAAAAATTCTTTTTTCTCATCAGGGTCAAGCTTCGAAACTTCTTCTTCTATCTGCGCAGAAATAACTAGAACTTCACTGTTTTTAGCATACTCTCGAACAGCCTTAACAAAATCATTTTCCGTTCCAACCTCATCTTCTGCAATATTACAAACATAAATGACAGGTTTAGATGTCAATAAATCAAAATCTTTTATAAGTTCCCAATCCTCTTCAGCGAGCTCAGCATCTCTGGCATCTTTGGCCGATTCCAACGCCTTTTGTAG
>NZ_BDHD01000736.1:0-568 GCF_054786075.1 Treponema sp. R6D11
CTATAGCCCTGAATCACACTACCGAAGAAATCCTCGCGCAAATAAAAAATTCCGGTTTTACGGATTTTACCTGCACGCTTAAAAATAAAATTAAAACCGCGCTGGAAGCGGAAAATATCGCGCAATGCAAGCCCGTTGAAACAAAATGCATTCCTTTGGATGAATTCCTCGCCATGACCAAACAGCAGGACGCGGATATTTTTATCTGCCTGCACGGGGGTATCGGCGAGAACGGCGAGTTACAGGAAATGCTGGAACAGCGGGGGATACATTTTAACGGTTCGGGATCGCAGGCGTCCAAGCTTTGCATAGATAAATACGACACGGGACAGCGGATTGACTCTTTGGGAATAGCGAACCTGCGTTCCTGCAAAAAGAAAAAAGTAAAAGCAGAAGAAATTAACGTAAAGGAAAAATCCGCGGAAACGCAATGGAAAGAATTATGCGAGCATTTTAACGGGGATACTATTGTTGTTAAACCAAATAGCGACGGCTGTTCCACGGGAATCGCCGTTCTGCGAAGCCAGAAAGATTTACTTACGTACTATGACGTTTGCGCCGATACCCC
>NZ_BDHD01000737.1:0-564 GCF_054786075.1 Treponema sp. R6D11
ATTTTAAATCCATAAATACCTTATTTAATGAATATAAAATAAGACTGGTAAAAATTACTGTAGACGGGAGAACAATTTACCGATCTTAATAATTAATGATACCTAGAATTGTTGATATAAGTGAGAACGGCCGTTTTATTGCCAAAAATCGTGGATTTATCACCATAAAACAAGGTGATGAATTTTATGGCGAAGTACCGCTGGATGATATTGGAATCCTGATGATTTCAGCGTTTGGGGCGACCTGCACCAAGGATGCGCTTGTCAGTCTCGCCGAACGGGGAGCCGTTACAATCCTCTGCGATTCCAAAGCTATGCCTTCCGCATTGGTACTTCCTGTAAACGCTAACTATGAATCTGCTTTACGGATACGCGTACAAAGTCAGGCAAGTCAGCCTCTAAAAAAGCGGCTTTGGCAGACAATCGTAATAGCAAAACTTAAACATCAAAGTGAAGTTCTTAAGTTCTTTGAAAATCGGGAAAAAGCTAATCAAATTGGAGTGTACGCCAGACAAGTTCAATCCGGGGACCCGCAAAATAGAGAAGCCTGTGGTGCAAGGATTT
>NZ_BDHD01000738.1:0-560 GCF_054786075.1 Treponema sp. R6D11
CATCATTTGGATATATAATTGCATTCCCGTTCATGGCTTTCATAATTTCAGCTATGAAAAAAAAGGCGCTAGGCATTTTCTACGCTACACTATTATGCTATTTTATAGGAACAATTTATTATGGATTGCAAAACTGGCCCTACATAACTTTCATAGACACAATCAAGATAACTTTGCTGCCATTTATATTAGTCGATTTCTTAAAAGCAATCATCGCATATTTATTATCGAAACATCTAAAAGTCTTAAAAATTTTTCAGATATAATTTCTTTCACAAGCTCTTCCGTTGCTCCGTGCTTAGGAATGTTATTTTTGTTGAAACCTTTTAATGTAATACTAGCGCTTGGAAACAACGCCTTTATTTTTTCGCCAACACCGCCAGAAACAACATTGTTTTCAATTATTTCGATGTCTTTGCTTATATATTCGCTTATAGTTTTGGTATCTAATGGCGAAATTGTTGTCAATGAAATAATAGTCGCGTTTCTCTCCTCAACATATGGCAAGACATCTCCAACAGCTATAATAACTTTCTTATTTCTTGTTTTTTTAACGACTC
>NZ_BDHD01000739.1:0-558 GCF_054786075.1 Treponema sp. R6D11
GACCATATATCGCTAACCAGCATTTCCCGCACTTGTACACCTCAGCTAATCGCTTCTATAAGGCCGTTAAGAAGTAGACGGCTTCTTTTGTTTTCGGAAAATTTGTCAACTTCAATAGAAGAAAACGTATCATGTACTTCATGTAGCATGGAATGGGCCTTTTCTTCGGATTCGCTTAAAACGCCCGCGTTATGCAAAGAAGTAATCAATTCTTCCACTTCCGGCGCCGCGGTGCCGTTTATTTTTGCCGCGTGGAAACAGTAGAAAACCATCTCGCGTTTCTCGGGATACCTAGTAAGGTACAGCAACGCAGGAAGGCTCTTTTTCCCCTCGACCACGTCGTCGCCGCGCAGTTTTCCGGGCACCCCCGTCGTCAGGTTTTTTACGTCGTCCAGTATTTGAAAGGCGATGGACATAAGCTGGCATAAAAAAATATCCTTTGTTCCATCTCTGGACGAATACTTTGTCATGTGCGGGCTTAAAACCGGCAGTCTTGCGCGGCTTGCAGCCGAAGCCGGTGCGTACTCGGCGGGCGCGTCCGCCCTAACGGCCGAAAAG
>NZ_BDHD01000740.1:0-557 GCF_054786075.1 Treponema sp. R6D11
GTACAAGTGTGGAGCGCCCTTCAGAACAAGGATCTGCACCCCGTTGTGCAGATTGCCCCCGCCGTCCGCGTCGCGATAGCCGAAGAATTCGGCCTTCCCCCCGGAACCGTGTTCACAAAGAAAATCTACGCTGCCTTGCGCCGTTTGGGATTCAAGACCGTCTTTGACACGAACTTCTCCGCCGACCTTACGATTATGGAAGAAGGCTCAGAACTCGTTAAACGCCTCGGCGAAAAAGGAAGCTCAATTCCATTGATAACTTCATGCTGTCCGTCTTGGGTGGATTACATGGAAAAATACTACACCGACATGATCCCCAACTTCTCGACCGCGAAATCGCCCCAGCAGATGATGGGCGCGATGATCAAGGGTTACTGGGCAGAAAAAGCCCGTTACGCCGAAAATTGTGCCGGCGCCCGAGAACGGACCGAAGGGGCTGTCCGCTGCCTCGGCGGGAAGAGCGTTTATTTCGATGCGGGCCTGTGTGATCATAAGGGCAAGGTCACTTGTAGTTATTAACATGATCCAGTAGTAGCCGTGGCGGGTGCGCTAGATGT
>NZ_BDHD01000741.1:0-556 GCF_054786075.1 Treponema sp. R6D11
GGAAAATACTGCTCAACAAGACACGAATGTAGTTTTGATAGCGCAATCTGAAAGCACATTAGAATTCGTTGATGAGAAGCTTACTCTTGTCGAAAAATATAATTCTGCTAAAACAAAAATAACGATTAAGGGTAACATCATCATCGAGGGGCTGACATCGCTTCAAGCTCTAAACGATGCGAACCTAGCTGTTAAAGTGTATGCAATCGAAGAAGGCGAAGACGCAGCGAAACGTATCGTACCTCTAGATATTGATTTGGTTGGCGATGAGATGACGTTAGTGTTCAACAGCGTTCTAAAAGGAACATACAAATTCGTAATTGCAAGAACAGGCTGGACACCGCTAACAATCGAGAACGTTTTTGTTGGAACAAACAACGAAGAGATGTTGATTGATCTTGGCGTTAACGGGCTTGATCTTGGATACATCTATATGCATTGGGGCGATTTCAACGGAGACGGCTACATCAACGATGTCGACCACCAAATCTTAGCTTGTAACTTCGGCTATGGAGAAGCACGTTGCGATTTCGATGGTAACGGAAAGGTTGATAAC
>NZ_BDHD01000742.1:0-555 GCF_054786075.1 Treponema sp. R6D11
CCCATCTAAATTTTGATCTATGCCTTACTGAGAGCCACAACTTTAAGGGCAATCTGTCCACGCATCCCATTGAAGACGGAACAAGCATAAATGATAATTTTAGCGAAGAGGGTCAGGAAAATGAAGTGAGTATGCTCGTTAGCGATTACAGCGTCAATCGCGTGGGCGATGAGTTTAAGAAAGGACAGGCACAGCAAATCTGGCAGGACTTGAAGGCGTGGTTTAAGGAACGACGTCTGGTGGCATTATCAACCACGGTTGAGACATATGAAAATGTAATCATAACCGCTTTACATACCGAACGCGATGGTGAGAGTGGACAGGCTTTGAAAATTGATATTACCTATAAACCGGTCAACAATGTCAAATTTAAGAGTGGGCAAATTTCAACCGTGCCTTCAAAACCAAAGAGCACGCCATCCAAAAAAGCACAGGCACAAAAGAATAATGGTTTGAGGTATTCCGGTATGACATATTTATCAACCATCGGTGGTAAATTCATTTCAGGGTCTTTTTTGGTCGTGAATTTTTTGAACAGCGAATACGCAAGGTTGA
>NZ_BDHD01000743.1:0-553 GCF_054786075.1 Treponema sp. R6D11
CCTAATAAGTGTTGAGACGCGCCTTCAATCTTTGAAAAACAGTAATCCTTGCGTTCAATATCAGAAGCTGATTTTCCTATTGTGCTCATTCCAATAATCGCATTCATAGGCGTGCGTATCTCGTGGCTCATGTTGGCAAGGAATGTGGATTTTGCGTGGCTTGCGGTTTCCGCGGTGGAAAGCGCAACTTCCAACTCTTGCTTTAGTTTTGTAAGCTCTGTTAGGGTTTTCCTCATATCAAAAGCAATTTCGCCGCGCTGAATAGCTCCTACGGCAAGCAAACCCCATGAGCGCAGAATAAACAATTCAGTTTCAGAAAAAACGTGCTTCTTACTATAATCATCAAAACTGACATAACCCCAAAATTGATCTTTTAAAAAGATCGGTAAAACCAGCATGGATTGAATTGAAAATTTCATTAATATTGAACGTTCAGGCTCAGTAAAGTTTTCAACAATATCATTTACATATCCTCCCTTTCTAAAGAGAGTTTCCCAGATTGGCATCAGCGAAGAACAGCAGAAAAATCTATTTAAGTCGTTTCAACAGGCGG
>NZ_BDHD01000744.1:0-552 GCF_054786075.1 Treponema sp. R6D11
GGAAAGATCATTAAAGGAAAGGATGTTATGCAGTGTTACAAGGAAAAGGTTACCGAGCTTAAAAAGCGGTTTGGGGATAAAACGCTTGGAGAGATGGAAGAAGAGCTGGGTATTAATCGTTATAATAATACCGGTGTCGGTTTTGGCTATCTTGTTAAGGGAAACCTCCCTAATACCAAAGAAGAGGCAAAAAAAATCCTTGACACGTCCGAAGTTGATAAATTATTAATTTGAGACGCAACAATTATGTCTTCACCTTGTGTTTTACGGCTTGATGACTGGCAAGATATCGAAGGTATCTTTGATAAAATCTGTCTCATCAACGAGATTTGCTATAAACATATCACTGATAATCTCCGTTTTATGGAAACCTTTGATAATGACCCCAATAAAAATGAAATCTACACTACATATTCGATAGAATTAAGAGACGCTTACTCTCATCTTGTAAAGATTCTTGCATATAAGGATATTAATTCGACAGAAAATAAAGTTAAAATTAACAGACAGTTGGAACGATATTTGGGTCATTTGGAAGAACTGCTTTATGAC
>NZ_BDHD01000745.1:0-552 GCF_054786075.1 Treponema sp. R6D11
CAAAAAGAATTCTGCCGGAAATCCAATTTTGGATTATAGAAACAAACTAGACGATAAAAACCTCGTCATATATGGGCATAACCGAAAAGACGGCTCAATGTTCGGCAGCCTCAAAAACGTTCTAAATTCCAATTGGCGAAAAGGCAATAATAAAATAACTTGGACAACCAAAGAAGGAACATACACCTACCAAGTCTTTTCAACATACATTCGCAAAGCCGAAAACTATTTCAACAAAACCTCATTTGGCAGCGATTTTCATTCATTCTTAGCAACCATCAAAGCCCGCTCAAACTATAATTTTAAAGTTAAGGTCGAAGACAGCGACACCCTCCTAACCCTCTCAACCTGCTACGGCATGTCATCATCAAACAAACGCTTAGTCGTCCATGCGAAACTAATAAAATAATTGTCGAATATTACATTTTCATGACATTTCGCTAAAAACACTTGACTTATATATATATATATAATGGGCTTATAAAATTCTTGGAGGATATTTATGAAAAAAATTCTAGCTTTTCTAAAGAAACATCAAACAAAGGTTTATAT
>NZ_BDHD01000746.1:0-551 GCF_054786075.1 Treponema sp. R6D11
CTTTACACCGACGTGTGGATTTCCATGGGCGAAGAAGACAAAAGGGACGAGCGGTTAAGACTTTTAAGCGGCTATCAGGTAAATCAGGAAATGATGAACAAGACGGGCAAAAAGGATACGATTTTTCTTCACTGTCTTCCCGCGGTAAAGGGCGAGGAAGTTACAGCGGACGTGATCGACGGCCCGCAGAGCCGCGCATGGGACGAGGCGGAAAACCGCAAACACACGATAAAGGCCGTGATGGTTGCAACGCTCACCTAAACCGAGGCGATGGCGTCCTGCGTCATTTGATCGCACATCTCGTTGTAGTGGTTTCCGGCGTGACCGCGTACCCATTCCCAGTTAAGCGTAAATTCACTTGTGAGCGCGTCAAGCTCCATCCATAAATCCTGATTTTTAACGGGTTTCTTGTCGCTGGTTCTCCAATTATTGTTTTTCCACGTCTTTATCCATTCGGTGATGCCTTTCTGCACATATTGGGAATCGGTAACTACAGTCGCTTTTCGCGGGACGTCCTTCATCGACTTTAACGCGCGTAACGCCTCTAGAAC